>NZ_JBEYZW010000063.1:0-42588 GCF_040646215.1 Streptomyces sp. NPDC046215
GCGGCCTACGCCCTGGGCGTGCGGGCCGAGCGGACCCGGCTGCTGGTCATGGGCGGCGCGGTGACCCTGACCGCCGTCGCGACCGCGGCCGCCGGCGCAGGGCGCCCCCCACCGATCAGAACAGCCGCAACTTGTCGTCCTCGATGCCCCGCATCGCGTTGTAGTCCAGCACGACGCAGCCGATGCCCCGGTCCGTCGCGAGCACGCGCGCCTGCGGCTTGATCTCCTGCGCGGCGAAGACGCCGCGCACGGGAGCCAGGTGCGGGTCGCGGTTGAGGAGCTCCAGATAGCGCGTGAGCTGTTCGACGCCGTCGATGTCACCGCGCCGCTTGAGCTCCACCGCCACCGTGGCGCCGTCGGCGTCCCGGCACAGGATGTCGACCGGGCCGATGGCCGTGGGGTACTCGCGGCGGATCAGGGTGTAGCCGTCGCCGAGGATCTCGATGCGGTCCGCGAGGAGCTCCTGCAGGTGCGCCTCCACCCCGTCCTTGATCAGGCCGGGGTCGACGCCGAGCTCGTGCGAGGAGTCGTGGAGGACTTCCTCCATCGTGATGATCAGCTTCTCGCCCGCCTTGTTGACCACCGTCCACACGTCCCCGTCGCCCTCCTTCAGGGTGCACGGCGGGGACATCCAGTTGAGGGGTTTGTAGGCACGGTCGTCCGCGTGGATCGACACGCTGCCGTCCGCCTTGACGAGGATCAGTCGCGGGGCGGAAGGGAGGTGGGCGGTGAGCCGGCCCGCGTAGTCCACGGAGCAACGGGCAATGACGAGACGCATGGTGAACCACGCTACTCGACACCGGCCACTTGACGCGATTCGCCCCTCTAAACCCGCTCCGGGCGTGGCTGGTTGTCGGTGCGTTCTCCTGGTGCCCCCGCAGTGGCCGATTTACCGTTGATGCGGGCGGCCGGCGTGCGGGCACAGGGCGTCGTCGTCCGCTCGCCCATCCCTAGACCCTGCTCGCTGGGGTTGTGAGCAAAGGAGAACTCATGTCGCTCGACGTCTCACCGGCCCTCCTTGAACAGGCCGAGCGAGGCGAGGTCGACGAAGCGGAATTCGTCGACTGCGTCCGGACCTCCCTGCCGTACGCATGGGAGATGATCAGCTCCCTGGTGGCCCGGCTGAAGATCGACGGTGGTGAGTTCGCCGACAATCAGACGCCTCCGCCGGACGAGCGGGCCCGCGGGCAGCTGCTGCGCGCCCTGGCGAGTGACGCGATCCGCGGTGCGCTGGAGCGGCACTTCGGAGTGCGCCTGGCGTTCCAGAACTGCCATCGAGTAGCGGTTTTCCCTCTCGACCCTTCGGTCGACGACCGCCTCGCCCGTTTCACCTCCATCCGCGGCCAGCTGCTGAACCAGTCTCCTGAGCTGCGGGACTGCTGAATATCGCTGCCGCTCCGCACGCGGGAGGCGAATCAGTGAGGAGCGGCAGCTCCCCCGCGTGATCGGCGGCGCGCGCGGGCGCAGTGCGAGTGATGTGTGGATTGCGGAGCCGCGGAAGCGGCCCGGGCCGGACGAGTATCAGACAAGCAGGGGGAGCACCTCGGAGCCCAGCCGGCGGACGTTGTCCTCGGTGGCGGCCAGATCGCCGGAGCCCTCGGTGAGGAGCGCGAAGCGGGTGATGCCCGTGCGCTCGGCGGTGGCGGCGAGGCGGTCCGCGCACAGCCGGGGCGTGCCCACGGGGTGGAGCTCGCAGAGCAGCCGCGTGTACTCCAGCGGGTCGCGCATCCGGCGGGCCCGGCCGTCGACGGTCACATGCGCGGCCAGGCCGTGGTGGAACCAGCCCGGCAGGGTCTTGAGCAGCAGCTCCGCGGCCTCCCGCGGCCGGTCCCCGACCTGGGCGACGCCCGCCGCCACATGACCGGCGCCCGCCACCGCCTCCGGCGAAAGCCCCGCCTCCCGGGCGCACTTGCGCCACAGGGCGACCATCTCCGCCTTCTCCTCGTCCCCGCTGTGCATCCCCAGGAGCATCGGCAGCCCCTGCCCGGCGGCCAGCCGGACGCTCGCGGGCGAGGTGCAGGCCACGATCACCGGCGGGACGGAACGATCCTCCAGGTCGTCGGGGCGCGGCACGACGGGGACTTCGCGGAAGGTGAAGCGCGGCCCGGTGGCGCTCACCCGGGGCTCGCGCAGCCAGCGCATCAGCAATTCGAGGGACTCCGGGAACCCCTCTTCGTAGGCGCCCAGACCGGTGTTGAAGACCTCCAGGTCCACCCACGGGCCCCCGCGGCCGACCCCCAGGGTGAACCTGCCCTCGGACGTCAGGTGCAGCAGCGCGGCCTGCTCACCCAGCGCGACCGGATGCGCGGTCGGCAGGACGCTCACCGCCGTGCCCACCTCGATCCGGCGGGTGCGGCCCAGCAGCAGGGCGGCCAGGGTCACCGCGGACGGGCAGACGCCGTACGGGACGAAGTGGTGTTCGCCGAGCCAGACGGCGTCGAGCCCGGCCTCCTCGGCGACCACGGCCGACCGCACGGCGCGGTGCAGTGCTTCCCCGTGCCCCTGACCGGGGAACTGTGCGGCTACGACGAATGCTCCAACGCGCATCGCTCTTACTCCTCCTAGCGACCGACGCGGCATCCCCCACGGAAATAACGCCTGACACGTGCCCTGGGCACGGCCCGGCGTGAAGTTTTCATGATGATCGGAGAACGTGCGGTGGGCGCCGGGGGGACGCCTGTCGGGGATGGTCACCGTGACGCGTAACCTGGTCACGGCCCGTAGCTCCCCAGACCTTCGAGGTGCCCCGTGTCCCCGCGCCGAAACCGCCCGCGAGGCGGCGCAGACAAGCCCGCAGACGCTCCCCGCGAGGGTGGTGCCGAGCGCTACGGACTGGAGCGCTCGGAGAGCTGGCAGGGGGAGGAGTGGGCCGTCCGCACCATCGGCGGCGGCGCGGCCGCCAAGCACTACCGCTGCCCCGGCTGCGACCAGGAGATCCCGCCGGGGGTCCCGCACCTCGTCGCCTGGCCGCAGTACGGCAGCGGGGTGGAGGACCGGCGCCACTGGCACAAGGCGTGCTGGAACGCGCGAGACCGCCGGAGCGCGCGGCTCCAGCGGTCTCGTCAGGCGCCGCGCTACTGACCGCGGCGGGCGGGTCGTTACGCGTCGCGCTTGAGCAGCGAGGCGTACGCGGCGGCCAGCGCGGCGGCCGCGATGCCCAGCATGATCAACACCGGGGACCAGGTGCCGAACGGCAGGACGTCGCCGCTGATGTCGTCGCTGTTGCCGCTGTAGAGGGCGAAGAGCTGGACCGGGATCGAGTACGTCGCCAGGAACTCCCGCACGTCCGCGAGGGTCTCGCCGGCCATGAAGATCGTCAGGATCAGCGGCAGCAGGACGACGCCCAGCATCGCGGTGATCGCACCGGCGGAGTGCCGCACCAGCGTGCCGATGGCGAGCGCGATCAGACCCACCAGGGCCACGAACAGACTGACGCCGACCGTGCCGCGCAGCCACTCCGAGCCGTTCGCCTCGCGGAGGCCGTGATCGGCCAGCAGCGACGACCCGATCATCGCGACCAGCAGGGTGGACACCACGGTGGTCGCGAAGACCAGCAGGAAGAATACGAGCGCCTTGGCCGTGAGCACCCGCGCCCGGTCGGGGCAGGCGGTCAGCGTCGTACGGATCATCCCGGTGCCGTACTCGGCGGAGATCGTCAGCACCCCGAGGGTGACCACGCACAGCAGGCCCAGCAGCACGCCGAAGACGCCGAAGCCCAGCGGCGAGGCGTCACCCGCGTCGATGTCGTCGCCCGACGCGGCGGCGATGGCGGAGAACAGCACGCCGATGCCGAGGATGAGCGCGACCATGACGCCCAGCGTCCAGAGCGTCGACCGCACCGAGCGGATCTTGGTCCACTCCGAGGCGAGGGCGTCCCCGAGGGTCGCCCTGCGCATCGGGATGGGGGAGACGTACCCGGCCATGGGCGCGGCGCCGGGCCGCTGGTGCGGCACGGGCTGCGCGTAGGCACCGGCCGGCGCGGGCGCCGGCGGGGGCGCCTGCGGTGCGGCCTGCGGGGGCATCGGAGGCTGGGGGGCGGTCATCGGGCGTCCTCGCTGTCACGCTTGGTCAGGTCGGCGGGGGCGGATACGGGTGCGTCCACAGGTGCGTCCGGGGCCTCGGGCGCGGGAGGTGCCGGCGGTGCGGCCGGGGCTGCGGGGGCCGCTGTGACGGCCGGGGCCATAGCGGGCTGCTGCGGCTGCTGCTGGGCGTACGGGTTGGGCTGCTCGCCGGGCAGCGCCGGGTAGGGATTGCCCTGCGGCGCTCCCCAGCCCTGCTGCTGCGGGGCGCCGGGCGCGTACCCGTAGGGGCCCGCGGGCTGCTGGAGGCCGGCCTTCTGGTCGGCCGTCGAGCGGTAGTCGACGGCGCCCTGGGTCATCCGCATGTACGCCTCCTCCAGGGAAGCCTGGTGCGGAGAGAGCTCCCAGAGCCGGATGTCGCTGTCGTGGGCGATGTCGCTGATGCGGGGCAGCGGGACGCCGGTGACGCGCAGCGCGCCGTCCGGCTCGGACAGCACCTGGGCACCCGCCTCGGCGAGGGCGGCCGCGAGCTTCTCGCGGCCCTCCGGCTCGGTGTCGGGGGTGCGGACGCGCGCGAAGTCCGCGGAGTTCGCCGAGATGAAGTCCTTCACGCTCATGTCGGCCATCAGCTGGCCGCGCCCGATGACGATGAGGTGGTCGGCGGTCACCGCCATCTCGCTCATCAGGTGCGAGGAGACGAAGACCGTGCGGCCCTCGGCGGCGAGCTGCTTCATGAGGTTGCGGACCCACAGGATGCCCTCGGGGTCCAGACCGTTGACCGGCTCGTCGAAGAGGAGCACCTGAGGGTCGCCGAGCAGCGCCGCGGCGATGCCCAGGCGCTGGCCCATGCCGAGCGAGAAGCCCTTGGAGCGCTTGCGCGCCACGTTCTGCAGGCCCACGACGCCGAGCACCTCGTCCACCCGGCGGGCCGGGATGCCCCCGAGCTGGGCGAGGGAGAGCAGGTGCAGCCGGGCGCTGCGCCCGCCGTGCACGGCCTTCGCGTCGAGGAGGGCACCGACCTGGCGGGGGGCGTTGGCGAGCCCCCGGAAGGGGTGGCCGCCGATGGTGACGTGTCCCGAGGTGGGCGTGTCCAGACCCAGGATCATGCGCATCGTCGTCGACTTGCCGGACCCGTTGGGGCCCAGGAAGCCGGTGACGGCCCCCGGCCGCACCTGGAACGACAGATTGTGCACGGCCGTCTTGGCGCCGTAGCGCTTCGTCAGACCGACTGCCTCGATCATTCTCCGCCCCTCGCGAGCTGTTGCGGGGCATGGGCCCCCGTAAGGGTTAGGAGCATAACGACGAACTGACGGTTCCCGTTATGTGAGATTTACGGATGAGGTAAAGGCCGCATCACTCTCGGTGAGAAGCGGTGGCAGCTCCCCGTAGGCGCGGTCGGCGGGCGCGGCGCCGTCGGCCGGCGGCGCCGGGAGGCCGTCGGCCGTCCGGACCCAGCCCTCGCGCCGGAACACCTGCTTCCCCGCCTCACGGGCGGCCGGATCCGCCGCCGCCCGGGCGACCCAGACCTCGGGGCCGGGCCCCAGGAGGCGGCGCAGGGCCGCGGAGCCGGCGAGCAGTCGGGTCAGAAGGGCGCGCTGGTCACCGCCGCCGGGGCGGGGCAGCCCGGTGGCGGGGTCGGTCAGGACGCCGTGGGAGCTGACGTAGAGGTACGCGCCGGCCAGCCGCTCCCCGGACGGCATGGCCATCGGGAAGCCGGTGCCGGGCAGCAGCACCCGCCGGTAGTTGAGCTCCGTCGCGTCGACCGCGGCGAGCTGCGCGCCGTCCAGCCAGCTGATCACCAGGGCCTGCTCGCCGGCCGGATCGGCGTAGGGCGTCGCGGCTACGTAACCGTGCCGCCCGATGTGCCCGGAGCAGCCCACGGCCAGGCCCCGCACCAACACCGGGACCATCGGCACGGTGGTGGAGAGGCCGGCGCCGTCGAGCTTGTGGTGGAGCTGGGCGGGGGAGGCGTTGGAGCCCACGGCGACGACGGGGTACCGGGCGTCGGCCGCGGGGAGGCCGAGGTGGCCGAGCAGGCGGTCGAGCTCCGGCTCCTCCTCGGGGTCGCCGTCCGGCGCGCTGCGCGGGTGGTCCATGGCCGCCACCACCGTCCAGGCGCCGAGCCGGGCGCCCGCCGCCACGCGCAGCGGGAGCAGCTCCCCGCCGGTGAGCAGGGCGGGCTCGGTGACCGGCCGGCCGGGGTAGGTCAGCGGCAGCTCGGCGGGCGCGCCGGCCAGGCCGAGCGCCGCCAGGCTGCGGTCGGTCACCGGGCTCCGGTCCTTCCGGCTCTTCCCGTCCTGCCGGCCCTGCCCGTCCTGCCGGCCCTGCCCGTCCTGCCGGTCTTTCCGGTCTTTCCGGGCGGACGGCTCCGGTCCCGCGGGGCGGGCGGCGGTCCCGGGGTGCCGCCCGCCCCGCAGCGCCTCAAGCGTCACGCTTCCTCAGCACCACGTACGCGCCGATCAGGGCGGCCACCACCCACACCACCATGATCGCGAACCCGCCCCAGGGCCCGTACGGCTTGTCGTCGTTGAAGGTGACGACCTGCATGACCTTCTGACCGGCCTGGTCGGGGAAGTACTGGCCGACCTTCTCGGTGGCCGAGACATTGCCCAGGATGGCCGAGATCAGGAAGAAGAACGGCATGAGGATGCCGAGCGAGAGCATGGGGCTGCGCAGCATCGTGGCGACCCCCATCGAGAACATCGCGATCAGCGTCATATAGAGCCCGCCGCCGATGACGGCCCGCAGGACCCCGGGATCGCCGAGATCGGCCCGGTGGCTGCCGAGCATCGCCTGGCCGACGAAGAACGCCACGAAACTCGTGATCATGCCGACGACGAATACCAGCAGAGTGGCGACGGCGATCTTGCTGAAGAGAAAGATGCCGCGCTGCGGAACCGCGGCCAGGGAAGTCCGGATCATTCCCGTGCTGTATTCGTTGGAGACGACCAGCACCCCGAAAACGATCATTGCGAGCTGGCCGAGACCCATACCCGCGAAACTCGTGAACGTCGGATCGAAAGCCAGCCGGTCCTCGGTGGACAGATCCTTGAAGTTGCTTTTGGTGAAAGCGCTGATCAACGCGCCCAGTCCGACGGTCACCACCAGGGCAAGACCGAGCGTCCACACCGTGGAACGGACAGATTTGATCTTCGTCCATTCCGATCGCAGTACCTGCGTCACCAGGGACATCGGCTCAGGATCCCTTCTTGCGCCAGTCGGATCCCCAGCCGGCTCCCGGGGGCGGCTGCCCCGGGCCCGGCGGCGGGACCGGGCCGCTGTGCGCGTGGTACTCCACCGACTCGGCGGTGAGCTGCATGAACGCCTCCTCCAGGGAAGCCCGCTGGGGGCTCAGCTCGTGCAGCACGATCCGGTGCCGCGCCGCGAGCTCACCGAGCCGCGCGGCGTCCCCGCCGTCCACCTCCAGCGAGCCGTCCACCCCCGTCACGTGCGCGATGCCGTCCTGCGCCAGGGCGTCCAGCAGCCGCTCGCGGTCGGGGGAGCGCAGCCGCACGTACGACCGGGAGTTCTGCGCGATGAAGTCGGCCATGCTGGTGTCCGCCAGCAGCCGGCCCTGGCCGATGACCACCAGGTGGTCCGCGGTCAGCGCCATCTCGCTCATCAGGTGCGAGGAGACGAAGACCGTACGCCCCTGGGACGCCAGGTTCTTCATCAGATTGCGGATCCAGTGGATGCCCTCGGGGTCCAGGCCGTTGACCGGCTCGTCGAACATCAGGATCTGCGGGTCGCCCAGCAGCGCGCCCGCGATGCCCAGCCGCTGGCCCATGCCGAGCGAGAAGCCCTTGGAGCGCTTTCCGGCCACCGAGGAGAGCCCCACCGTGTCCAGAACCTCCCGGACCCGGGCGCGCGGGATGCCGTTGCTCTGCGCCAGACAGAGGAGATGGTTGTAGGCGCTGCGACCACCGTGCATCGCCTTGGCGTCCAGGAGGGCGCCGACGGTCCGCAAGGGATCCCTCAGCTGCCGGTAGTGCCGGCCGTCGATGAGCACCGTGCCGGCCGTCGGGTTGTCCAGATCGAGCATCATGCGCATCGTCGTGGACTTGCCCGCGCCGTTGGGGCCCAGGAAGCCCGTGACGATCCCGGGCCGCACGGTGCAGGTGAGGCCGTCCACGGCGAGCTTGTCGCCGTAGCGCTTGGTCAGACCCCGCAGCTCGATCATTCAGCCACGGTAAGGGCACCCGCGCCGGCCCGCCACCGGTGTCGGGCCGTCCGGATGAACCCCCGCACGCGCCGGCGCCCCGGGCGTCACCTCAGGCGTCACACGGGGCGTCGGCGTACGGGGTCGTCGCGGTCAGCGGCTCTGCTGGGCCGGGACGCCGCGGGAGATCGGCTCGTCGTCACCGGGGGCCCCGGCCGCGGCCACGGCCGCGCCGGTCAGGGTGGCGAGCATCTCGCGGACGTTGGTCAGCTGGGCGTTGATGGAGTCGCGGCGGTTGGTGAGCGCCGCCAGCTCGCGCTCGGACTCGCTGCGGATCCGGTCCGCCTTGGCGTTCGCGTCGGCCACGATGTCCTCGGCCTGGCGCTGCGCGGTCTCCACCGTCTGGCGGGCCCGGCGCTCGGCGTCCGTCCGCAGCTTCTCCGCCTCCAGGCGCAGCTGCTCGGCCCGGTGCTCGATCTCCGCCAGCCGCTTCTCGGCCTTGGCCTGACGGGACGCCAGATCGCGCTCGGACTGCTCACGGCGCTTGGCGAGGTTGGTCTCGAAGTCCGCGGCGGCCTGGGCGGCCTTGGCACGGGTCTCCTCGAAGAGGGCGTCCGCCTCCTCACGCTTGGACTGCGCGTCCTTCTGTGCCTCGGCGCGCAGGGTGGCGGCGTCGCCCTTGGCCTTCTCGACGATCCGGGCGCCCTCGTCCTCCGCCTTCGCCTTGCGGTCGGCGGCGAACGACTCGGCGTCGTTGCGCACCTGCTGAGCGGCCGACTCGGCGAGCTCGCGGTGCTGCTCGGCCGCGCGACGGGCCTCCTCCCGCAGATCCTTGGCCTCTTCCTCGGCCAGCCGCAGGATCTTCTCGACCCGGGCCCCCAGCCCCGCGTAGGACGGCTCCGCGTCGTTGACCTGGGCCTGAGCATTCTGCGTTTCGAGGTGCAGTTCCTCGATGCGCTTTTCCAAAGAGGTGATGCGCGCGAGTGCGCTGTCACGGTCGGCGACGAGCTTGGTGATTCTGTCGTCCACCTGGCCGCGGTCGTATCCACGCCGCACGAGCTCGAAGCCGAAGGGGGAGGAAGTGTCACTCATGGGGTTCCTGTCATAAGAGACCGGTGAGGTGATAGAGGGAATCCTAGGGGTGCGAGCGGCGTGTCATCGAGTAGATGGTTGGCAGATCCGGAGAATGTCCCCCCGTTTGAGTGGCTACTTCTGTGACTGCTTGCCACCCGATCGAGTTGCACCCGCACCCGCTGCTGCCTTCACCCCGCCCTCTTTGGCGCTTCCCGCCCCCGGGGCTTCAAAAGACTCCAACGCTTCCAACACGTCCTGGACACGGGAAATCTCGGCATTGATGTCCTCGCGGCGGCGCACCAGCACCCCCAACTCCCGCTTTCCCTCCTCGACGAGGCGCTTGGCCTCCTCCGCACCCTCGGTGCGCAGGCGCTCCGCCTCGCGTACAGCGGCGTTCTTCCGCTGCTCGGCCTCCTTGAGCATGGCCTCGGACTCGCGCAGGACGGCGGCCTTCTTCTGCTCCGCCTCCTTCAGCAGCCCCTCGGCCTTGCGCACCGCGGCGAGCCGGACCTTGCTCGCCTCGTTGCTGGCGTCGGAGACCATCTTCTTCGCCTTCTCCTCGGCCTCCGCGAGCTGCTCCGTCGCGGCCGCCACGAGCTTGTCGCAGCGCTCGCCCGCCGACTGCATGGCCTCGGACGCCTCCCGGCGCGCCCGGTCGTGCAGCTCCTCGACCTCGCTCTCCACCCGGGTGCGCAGCTCGTCGGCGCGCTCCCTTATGGCGGTGGCGTCCCCGCGCGCCTCGGCGAGCAGGGTGTTGGCGTCCGCCCGGCCCTGCTCCACCAGGGCATTGCCCTCACCGGTGGCCTCGGCGACGATGCGCTCCGCCTCCCGGCGGGCCACCCCGACCATGGTGTCGGCCTGCTCCTCGGCGGCCGCCGCGGTGCGCACGGCCTCCTCCTGGGCCTTCGCGATCAGCGCGTCGGCCTTCTCGCCGGCCTCGTTGAGCCGGGTGGCGGCCGCCTCCCGCGCCTCGTCGACCGTCCGCTCGCCCTCGGCCCGCGCCTCGGCCCGCAGCCGCTCCGCCTCCATGACGGCGTCGGCCTTGAGCTTCGCGGAGTCCGCCCGGGTGCTGTTGGCGTTCTCCTGCGCCGAGCTGAGCGCCTCCGCCGCCTCCGCGGCCATCCGCTCGGCCTCGGCCGTGGCCTCGGCGATGAGGGTGTCCGCCTGCTCGGCGGCCTCCGAGCGGCGGGCGTTCGCTGCCTCCCGGGCCTCGTCCGCCGTACGGGTCGCCTCGGCCCGGGCCTGCTCCAGCGCCTCGGCGCCCTGGGCCCGCAGCCGCTCGGCCTCCGCCGCGGCGTCCGCCCGCGTCCGCTCGGCCTCGGCCGCCGCCTCAGCGCGGTGGGCCTTCGCGGCCTCGCGGGCCTTCGCCATGGCCGCGGCGGCCTCGGCGGCCATGCGCTCGGCCTCCTCCTGGGCCTTGGCGATCAGCGCGTCGGCCTGCTCGGCCGCCTCCGTGCGGTGGGCGTTCGCCGCCTCCCGCGCCTCGTCGACGATGCGGTCCGCGTCGTCCTGCGCGGAAGAGGTCAGCTCGGTCGCCTCGTTGACGATCCGCTCCGCCTCGGCGTGGCCGTCCGAACGCATCTTGTTCGCGTCCTCGCGGGCCTCGGCGCGCGCCCGCGCCGCGTCCTGCTCGGCCGCCGCCAGCGCGTCGGAGGCGTCCGTACGCATCTGCTGCGCCTTCGCGGACGCGTCGGAGACCATCCGCTCCGCCTCGGCCGTGGCCTTGGCGATCAGCGCGTCGGCCTGCTCGGCCGCCTCCGTGCGGTGGGCGTTGGCGGCCTCGCGGGCCTCGTCCACCGTGCGGGCCGCCTCGGCCACCAGCCGCTCGGCCTCGGCCGCGGCCTCCGCCCGCTGTGCCGCGGCGGCCTCGCGGGCCTCCTCCAGCGTGCGCGCCGACTCGGCCTGCAGCCGATCCGCCTCGGCGACGGCCTCGGCCATCAGGGCGTCGGCCTGCTCCGCGGCCTCGGTGCGGTGGGCCTCGGCGGTCTTGCGGGCTTCGTCGACGGTGCGGGCCGCCTCGGTGACGAGCCGCTCCGCCTCCGTCGTGGCCTCGGCCAGCAGCGCGTCGACCTGTTCGGCGGCCTCGGTGCGGTGGGCTTCGGCGGTCTTGCGGGCTTCGTCGACGGTGCGGGCCGCCTCGGTGACGAGCCGCTCCGCCTCCGTCGTGGCCTCGGCCAGCAGCGCGTCCGCCTGCTCCGCGGCCTCCGTGCGGCGGGCATCGGCCGCCGCCCGGGCCTCGTCGGCCGTGCGGGCGGCCTCCCGCTGCGCGGTCTCCACCGCCGCCTCGGCCTCGGTGACCATCCGCTCCGCCTCGGCCATGGCCTCGGCGAGCAACTCGTCCGCCTGCTCGGCGGCCTCCGTGCGGCGGGCCCCCGCGGCCTCGCGGGCCTCGTCCAGGGTCCGGGCGGCCTCCGCCTCCAGGCGCCGGCCCTCCTCGATCGCCTCGGCGACCGTGCGCTCGGCGAGCGCCTTGGCGGCCTCGGAGGCGCTCTGCGCCTCCGCGCGGGTCCGGGCGGCGTCCTCGCCGGCCCGCTCCCGCTCGGCGTAGGCGTCGGCACGGACCCGGTCCGCCTCGATCTGGGCGTCGGTGACCGTCCGCTCGGCGTTGTGCTCGGCGGCCGAACGCAGCCCGGCGATCTCCTCCTCGGCCTGCTCGTGCAGCCCCGCGACGGCGTCCCGCACCTGCTGGGCTGTCTGCTCCGCGGCCGAGACCAGCTCCGAGGCGCGCTGCTCGGCCTCCTCGACCAGCCGCTGCGCCTCCTCCTGCGCCTCGGCGACCCGCTTGCGGGCCGAAGCCAGCAGCTCCTCGCTCTGCTCGCGGGCGGCCTCGCGCTCGGCCTGTGCCTCGGTCCGGGCGTCGCCCAGCAGCTCCTCCGCCTCCCGGCGGCGCCGGGCGGCCTCCTCCTGGGCAGCCGTGAGCGCCTCGGCGGCCTCGGCGGCCGTCCGCTCGGCGGCGGCGTTCGCCTCCGCACGCACCCGGTCGGCCTTCTCCTGAGCCTCCGAGCGCAGCCGCTCCGCCTCCGCGGCGGCCTCGGCGCGCAGCCGGGTGCCGGCGCTCTCGCCCTCGGCGCGGGCGGCGGCGGCCTCCGCGGCGGCCTCGGCCCGCAGCCGCTCCGCCTCCGTCTCCGCCTGCTCCCGCAGGGTCCGCACCCGCTCCGCGGACTCCGTGCGCTGCCGCTCGGTCTCCTCGGCGGTCTCCCGGCGCAGCCGCTCGGCCTCCGCACGGGCCTCGCGCAGCGCCTCCTCCGCGGCCTCGACGCGGGTCTCCGCCTCGGTGTGCAGCCGGGTCAGCTCGGCCTCGGCCTCCTCGCGCCGCGCCCCGGCGGCCCGCTCGGCCTCCTCGCGCAGCTGCCGGGCGGCCTCGGCGGCCTCGGTCCGGGTGCGCTCGGCGTGGTCCTCGGCCTCCTCGGCCATCTCCTCGGCCTCGGCCCGGGCCCGGGCCAGGGCCTCCTCGGCCTGCTTGCGCAGCCCGGCGGCCCGCTCGGCGGCCTCGGCGCGCACGCGCTCGCTCTCGGCGCTCGCCCCGCCGCGGGTCTCCTCCGCGTCGGCCTTGGCCTTGGCGAGCAGCTCCTCGGCGGTGCTGGCCGCCTCCTCGATCTGCTGGAGCGCCTCCCGGCGCGCCTCGCCGCGGATCCGCTCGCTCTCGGCGACGGCGTCGGCGCGCAGCTGCTCGGCCTCGCCGCGCAGCCGCCGGGCCTCCTCCTGGAGCTCGACGGTCTTGGCGCGGTACTCCTTGGTGTCGTCCTTGGCCGCGCCCTTGAGCTGCTCGGCGGTGTCCGCGGCCTGCCCGCGCAGCCGCTCGGCCTCCGCCTCGGCCTCGCGGCGGATCCGCTCGGCCTCGGCCGCGGCCGCCTTCGTGGCGGCCCGGGCGTCCTCGGACGCCTTGGTCAGCATCTCCTCCGCGGTCCGGGCGGCCTTGGCCAGCTGGGCGGCGGAGTCCTCGGCGGCCGCGCTGCGGGCCTTCTCGGTGGCCTCGGCCAGCAGCCGGTCGGCCTGCGCCTTGGCGTCGTCGCGCAGCTGCTCGGCCTCGGCCTTGAGGGCCTCGGCGTCCTTGGTGGCCTCGCCGACCAGGCGGGCGATCTCCGCCTTGGCGGTGCGGGTGCGCTGCTCGTTCTCCGACTCGGCGGAGGACAGCTGCCGGGTGGCGGACTCCTTCGCCTGAGCGAGGACCTTCTCGGCCTCGGCCCGCGCCTCGCGCAGGGCCGTGTCGGCCTCCTGGATCCGCGCCTCGGCGGCGCGCGTCAGCTCGGCCGCGGCCGCCCGGGCCTGGTCGGACTCGGAGCTGGTCGCGGTGCGCAGCTGCTCGGCGTGGTCGGTGGCCTCCTGGGCCTGGGCGGAGGCGGCGGCCAGCAGCCGCTCCGCGTCCGCGCGGGCCCGGCGCAGCAGGGCCTCGGCCTCGGCGCGGGCCTCCTCGGCGGCGGCGTTGAGCCGGCCGCGGGCCTGCTCGGTCAGGCGCTGGGCCTCCGCGCGGGCCGCGGCGAGCGACTGCTCGGCCTCGGCCCGGGACTCCTCCATCAGCCTGCGGGCCTGGGACTCCGTGCGGGCGCGCAGCTGCTCGGCCCAGGCGACGTTCTCGTTGACGTGCGACTCGACGGTCTGGCGGCGCTCGTTGAGCTCCTCGTCCAGGCGCTGGCGGCGGGCGACCGCCTCCGCGTGGAGCTCGGCCTCCATCCGGGCCTGGCGCTCGGCCTGCTCCTGCAGCAGCCGCTGCGTCTGGGCGCGCGCCTCCCGCAGCTCGCGCTCGGCGTCGGTGCGCAGCTGTTCGGCCTGAATCTGGGCATTGCGGAGCAACTGCTCCGCCTGGTACCCGATGTCGGCGGTGTCGTACGCCGGGCGATGGGCGAGATTGCGGCGCGCCTCGTGGAGCTTGGCGCGCAGCACCTCGACCTGGTAGCCGAGGTCGTCGGCGTGCTGGACCGCCTTCTCCCGCTCCTTCTTCAGCCGCTCCATCTCGGCTTCGAATTGCGAGAGGTGGTCGTCAGCCTCGTAGCGGTCGTTGCCCCGCACTGCGCGGTCCCATCCGTCCCCTGGTCGCGTTGGCGGCCGGCCCTGTCCCGCGTAACCGGTGGAACCCGGAGCCCGCCCTTCCGAAGAAATGGTGTCAGATCATCGGTACAGCCTGGGCCGGGCCCCCACCCCATGAACCCCGGCCGAACCAGCACTCTACCGGCCGGGGGAGGTGCGGGTCAGTGCTCAGGGTCCGCGGGGGGTGCCGAGGTGACCAGTTCGGTCAGTACGCCGTGGCAGTCCTTGGGGTGGAGAAAGGTGATGCGGGAGCCCATGGAACCGGTGCGCGGCTGGTCGTAGAGGACCCGGACGCCCTTGTCCCGGATGTCCGCGGCGTCGCCGTCCACGTCCGCCGTACCGAACGCGATGTGGTGAACGCCCTCGCCGTTCTTGGCGAGCCACTTGCCGACCGCCGAGTCCTCCCTGGTGGGCTCCAGGAGCTGGAGGTAGGAGGCCCCGCCGTCGGAGGTCTCGTTGATTTTGAGCATGGCCTCACGTACGCCCTGCTCTTCGTTGACTTCGGTGTGGAACACCTCGAAGCCGTAAGTGGCACGGTAGAACTCGACAGTGGTGTCGAGGTCGAAGCAGGCGATCCCGATGTGGTCGATGCGCGTCAGCATGGAACCAGTGCACCGCCCTCCGGCTCGGTTACGCAACGTGCGCGCGATCACACCTTCCGCCCGGTGACCGGGCGCCTACCGCTCAGTACATTGACGGAAACCATCGTTAACCTCTCGCTCGAAGGGGCCGCGCCTCATGTCTGGTACGAACGGTTCGACCGGCACCACCTCCGTGATCGTCGCGGGCGCCCGTACGCCCATGGGCAAGCTGCTCGGGTCCCTGCGGTCGTTCTCCGCGGCCGACCTGGGCGGCCTGGCCATCAAGGCCGCGCTGGACCGGGCGGGCATCGGCGGTGACCAGGTGCAGTACGTGATCATGGGTCAGGTCCTCCAGGCCGGCGCGGGCCAGATCCCCGCCCGCCAGGCGGCCGTCAAGGGCGGCATCCCCATGAGCGTCCCCGCCCTGACCGTCAACAAGGTCTGCCTCTCGGGCCTCGACGCCATCGCGCTCGCCGACCAGCTCATCCGCGCGGGCGAGTTCGAGATCGTCGTGGCGGGCGGCATGGAGTCGATGACCAACGCCCCCCACCTGCTCCCCAAGTCCCGTGAGGGCTACAAGTACGGCTCGATCGAGATGCTCGACTCGATGCACCACGACGGCCTCTCGGACTCCTTCGAGAACATCGCCATGGGCGAGTCCACCGAGAAGCACAACACCCGCCTCGGCATCGGCCGCGCCGCGCAGGACGAGCTCGGCGCGCGCTCCCACCAGCGGGCCGCCGCCGCCCAGAAGAACGGCGTCTTCGAGGCGGAGATCACCCCCGTGGAGATCCCGCAGCGCAAGGGCGAGCCGGTCGTCTTCAGCAAGGACGAGGGCGTCCGCGGCGACACCACCGTCGAGGTCCTCGCCAAGCTCCGCCCGTCCTTCGCCAAGGACGGCACGATCACCCCCGGCACCTCCTCGCAGATCTCCGACGGCGGCGCGGCCGTCGTCGTGATGAGCAAGGCCAAGGCCGAGGAGCTGGGCCTCGCGTGGATCGCCGAGATCGGCGCCCACGGCAACGTGGCCGGCCCCGACAACTCCCTCCACTCCCAGCCCTCCAACGCGATCAACCACGCGTTGCGCAAGGAGGGGCTGACCGTCGAGGACCTCGACCTCATCGAGATCAACGAGGCGTTCGCCGCCGTCCTCGTGCAGTCAATCAAGGACCTCGGCGTTTCCCCCGACAAGGTGAACGTCAACGGCGGTGCCATCGCGCTCGGCCACCCCATCGGCATGTCGGGCGCGCGCACCGTCCTGCACCTGGCGCTGGAGCTCAAGCGGCGCGGCGGCGGCGTCGGCGTGGCCGCCCTGTGCGGCGGTGGCGGCCAGGGCGACGCCCTGATCGTCCGCGTGCCCAAGAAGTGACCGGGGGTAGGTAACCGGCGGGCCGGGAGCACCCCGAAAGCGCGGATCGGAGCAGACATGGCGGACGTCCCCACACTGGTCGAGCAGGCCCGGGAAGGCCGGCCGCGCGCCGTCGCCCGGCTGATCTCCCTGGTGGAGGGGGCGTCTCCGCTCCTGCGCGAGGTGATGGCGGCGCTCGCCCCGCTGACCGGCGGGGCGTACGTCGTGGGGCTGACGGGTTCGCCCGGGGTCGGCAAGTCGACCTCCACGTCGGGCCTGGTCTCGGCCTACCGGCGGGCGGGCAAGCGCGTCGGGGTGCTGGCCGTCGACCCCTCGTCCCCCTTCTCCGGGGGCGCCCTGCTGGGCGACCGGGTGCGGATGTCCGACCACGCCTGTGACCCCGGCGTCTACATCCGCTCGATGGCCACCCGCGGCCACCTCGGCGGGCTGGCCTGGGCCGCCCCGCAGGCCATCCGGGTGCTGGACGCGGCGGGCTGCGACGTGATCCTGGTCGAGACCGTCGGCGTCGGCCAGTCCGAGGTGGAGATCGCCTCCCAGGCCGACACGTCCGTGGTGCTGCTCGCCCCCGGCATGGGCGACGGCATCCAGGCCGCCAAGGCGGGCATCCTGGAGATCGGTGACGTCTACGTCGTCAACAAGGCCGACCGCGACGGCGCCGACGCCACCGTCCGCGAGCTGGGCCACATGCTGGGCCTGGGCGCCTCCCGCGGCCCCGGAGACTGGCGGCCCCCCGTCGTCAAGACGGTGGCCGCCCGCGGCGAGGGCACCGACGAGGTCGTCGCCGCCCTGGAGAAGCACCGGGCGTGGATGGAAGAGCGCGGCATCCTCGCGGAGCGGCGCGCGGCCCGGGCCGCCCGCGAGGTGGAGACCATCGCGGTGACCACCCTGCGCGAGCGGATCGGCGACCTCCACGGGGACCGGCGGCTCGGCGCCCTCGCCGAGCGGATCGTCGCCGGCACCCTCGACCCGTACACCGCGGCGGACGAACTGGTCGCGGGGATCACCGAGACCTGAGCCCGGGGGCGCTCCGGTTGCGGTGACCGGCGGCCCGCCCGAGGGTGACAGTGTGATCCGCCCCCCGACGACCGGCTCGGCCCCGCGCCCCCTGCGCCCGGGCCCGGCACCCCGGGCCCACCCGTGGACGTGACCCGGCCCGTCCGCCGGCTCCTGAGCCGCGAGGAGGGGCCGCCGGCCGTGCGGCGCGCCGTCTGGGTGACCGTGGCCGGCTGCACCGGCTTCTACACCCTGGCCTACGCCCTGGACGAGCGCGTCATGGCCCTCTACGCCATGTTCGGCGCGCTGCCCCTCGTCCTCTTCGCGCAGCTCCCCGGGCCCGCGCGGCAGCGCACCCCGGTCTTCCTGGTGGTGCTGCCCGTCGGCTGCGCGCTGGTCACCGCAGGCACCCTGCTCGCCGTCAGCGACTGGGCCGCGGCCTGCGGCATGCTCGTGGTGGGCTTCGCCGTCTCGTTCCTGGGGATCGGCGCCCCGCGGCCGGCCGGGCCCGCCGCCGCCTTCCAGCTCTACTACGTCCTCCCGTGCTTCCCGCCCTACGCCCCCGAGACGCTGGGCGACCGGCTCGCCGGGCTCACGGCCGGCATCCTGCTCACCACCGTCGCCGACCGGCTGCTGTGGGCCGACCCGGCCCCGCGCCCGTACCGGGTGCGCCTCGCCGACGCGACGGCCGCCCTGGCCGGCTACTGCGGCGCCGTCGGACGGCTCCTGGCGGACGGCGGGCCCGGGCCCGCCGTCCGGGAGCTGGGCGAGGCGGCCGACCGGGCCCTGCACGCCACCCGGCTCTCGCAGGTGCCCCCGACGGAACGCCCCACCGCCGCCTCCCTGCGCGACCGTGCCCTCAACCACTCCCGCGCCGCCGCCCGGCACCTCCGCAACCAGCTCGACAGCCTCGGCCGGGGCCCCCTCGGCGGCTGTGTCCCCGACCCCGCCGCCGCCCGCCTGCTGGAGGCGGCCGCCGAGGCCCTGCGGCAGGCCGCGCGCACCCTGCGGGCCGGGACGCCCGAGCCCGGCGGCGACACCCTGTCCGGCGCCGTGCGGGCCTTCGACACCGCGCGCGCCGAGCACCACGGCGGCGTCACGCCCGAACGGCTGCGGCAGGGCGCGGTCGTCCGGTCGGCGGCCGAGGGTGCCCTGCTGGCCTGCGAGGCCGCCCGGATCGCGTGCGGGGCACAGCCCGGCCCGAGGTGGCGCGACCCCGGCGGCCCGTTCGCCTACGCCCTCGCCGGCCCCCTGAGGCGCTGGTGGCGGCGGCTCCGCCTGCACCTGACGCTCCGCTCGGTGCTCCTGCAGAACGCCCTCCGCCTGGCTGTGGCCCTCGCCTGCGCCCGCCTGGTGGCCGGGGTCCTGGACCTGCCGCACGGCTTCTGGGTGCTGCTGGGGACCCTGAGCCTGATGCGCACCTCGGCGGCCGACACCCGCGGCGCGCTCGTCCCCGCCTTCGTGGGCACGGCCCTCGGCGGCGCCGTCGCCACCCTGCTGCTCATGCTGGTGGGGGACGTGCCCGTCTTCTACGCGGTCGCCACCCCCGTCGTCATCCTGGTGGGCTTCAGCGTCGGCCCCGTCCTCGGGCCCGCCTGGACGCAGGCCGCGATGACCCTCACCTTCATGGTGCTCTTCGCCCAGATCGCGCCCCCCGAGTGGCAGCTGCCCGCCGTGCGGCTCGTCGACGTCCTGGTGGGCGGCTCCCTGGGCATGGCGGCGAGCCTGCTCGCCTGGCCGCGCGGCGGCCACGGGCAACTGCGCTGCGTCGTACGGGACTTCCTGAGCCTGGCCGCCGAGGGGGTGAAGGCGGTCACCGCCCAGCTGTCCGACGGCCGCGACCTCACGGGAGCGCGGCTGAAGCCGCTCCGCAGAGAGCAGGATCTGGCCGGGTCCTGCTACCTCCAGTACCGCACGGAGACCGCCTCCCGGCACGCCGCCGACCCGTCCTGGGAGGCCGTCATGCTGCCCGGCCGCCACGTCGTCGTCGGCGGCGAACTGATGCTGACGCGCCGTCATGAGGGTGCCGGGGAGCCGCTGCCGGTGGAGGCGGCCGCCGAACTGTCGACGCTGGCCGACCGGGTGGCCGCGGAGTGCCTGCGCACCGCCGACACCCTGCGGACCCCGCCGCCCCCGGCCCCGGACGCGCCGCCGCACCCGTACCCCGCTAGCGCGTCGGGGCCCCTGCGGCTGGCCTGTCACCCGCAGGCGCACGGGATGACGGTGGACGACGCCCTGCTGATCACCGACATCGAGGCGTGGCTGACCGGAGTGGCCCACGACGCGGAACGAGCCCGCCGGGCGACGGTCCGCGCCGCGAGACACCCCGGCTGACCGCCGGCCCGCGGCGTTGACAGGCGGCCGCCCGGGTGGTTTCAATGATCACGTGTCGCGTGACGCCGACCGAAGAGCAGTGGGCAGGACGGCGATCGGGCGAACACCATCATCGAGGGACCACGCCATGAGCTCATCCTCCGCACCCCGCGTCTGACGTACCCGCAGGCCCAGCCGCCTGCCCCGACGTCCCGACGTCGGCGCGTCCGTACGTCTTCCCTTGATCGATCCGCGGGCCCGGCGCCCCCGTGCGGCCCGTGCCGCCGCCGCGCGTGCCACCGCGGACCACACCTCACCGGAGACCGCATCCGCATGTCCACGCCCACATCTTTCAACCAGTCCGTCATCGAGGAGTTCCGGGCCGACGGAGGAAAGGTCGGCGGCCCCTTCGAGGGCGCCGACCTCCTCCTGCTGACCACCACCGGCGCCAAGTCGGGCGAGCCGCACACCACCCCGCTCGGCTACGTCCGCCACGACGGCCTGCTGCTGATCATCGGGTCCAACCTCGGCGCGCCCCGGCACCCCGCCTGGTACCACAACCTCCTCGCCCACCCCGTGGTGAGCGTGGAGATCGGCACCGAGGAGTACGAAGCGGTCGCCGTGCCCGCCGAGGGCGAGCGCCGCGACCGGCTGTTCGCGCACGTGGCGGACGTCGAGCCGGGGTACGGGGAGTACCAGGAGCGCACGAGCCGGATCCTGCCCGTCGTGGCGCTGGAGCGCGTCCCGGCCGGGGAGGCCGCCCGGGAGGTCACCAACCTCGCGGAGAAGCTCCTGGAGGTCCACACCTGGCTGCGCGCGCAGCTGCGGCACGTCCGCGCCGAGACCGACGCCCACTTCGCCGCCCGGGCCGCCCACCGGGGGCCGGGCGCGCCGCCGCCGCCCGGGCTGGGGCTCCAGATCCGGCAGCACTGCCTGGCGTTCTGCCAGTCCCTGGAGTTCCACCACACCACCGAGGACGCGCACCTCTTCCCGGCTCTGGCCCAGCACCACCCCCACCTGCGCGGGGCGCTGGAGCGGATCCGGGACGAACACCGCACGGTCGCGGCCGTCCAGGGCGAACTGGCCGCGCTGCTGGCCGACATCGGCACCGCAGACCCGACCCGTTTCCGCACCGAACTGCGACGCATGTCACGGCAGTTGACGGCCCATCTGGATTACGAGGAAGAGTCGCTGATCCCCGTCCTCGCCGAGATCCCCTGGCCCCCGGGCCCGCCGGCCGCCTGACCCGGCGGGGGGATGTCACACAACGCTCATACACATGATCGAACCGGACCTTGTTCAAGGTCGTCCTTCTCTGTACAGCCCTTTCCGCAGGGAGACGCCTCGTTCAGGAGCGACCGACCCTTGAGCAAGCACCGGACCACCACAGCGCGCCCCCGCCGCACCAGGAGGGAGAAGACGGCCGACAAGGCTCGCAGGCGCTTCGTCGACTACCCGCGGCGCGGCCGGCGCGGTGTGCGGCGCTGGCTCCCGTCGTGGCGGCAGGTCCTCGCCGTCGTCGCCGTCCTCGTGGGCGGCGTCGCCGGCCTCTTCGCCTGTGTCTACGCGGCCGTCGACATCCCGGACGAGAACGCGGCCGCCCGCCAGGAGGCCAACACCTACTACTGGTCGGACGGTTCCCAGATGGTGAGCCTGGGGGAGGTGAACCGGAACATCGTCAAGCTGTCCGACGTGCCGGAGAGCGCCCGGAACGCCGTGATAGCCGCCGAGAACGCGAGTTTCTACAGCGACGCCGGTGTGTCGTTCAAGGGCATCCTCCGGGCGTTCGCCAGCACCGCCCAGGGGGAGGAGACCCAGGGCGGTTCCACCATCACCCAGCAGTACGTGAAGAACACCTACCTCTCCCAGGAGCAGACCGTCTCCCGGAAGGTCAAGGAGTTCGTCATCTCGCTGAAGGTGGACCGGACGAAGAGCAAGGACGACATCCTCCAGGGCTACCTCAACACCAGCTGGTTCGGGCGCGGCGCCTACGGCATCGAGGCGGCGGCACAGGCGTACTACGGCATCCCCGCCAAGAAGCTCGACCCGAGCAGGAGCGCCGTGCTCGCCTCCCTGCTCAAGGGCGCCGAGCTGTACGACCCGTCGGTGAGCGAGGGGAACCACCGGCGCGCCGTGGACCGCTGGAAGTGGATCCTCGACCGGCAGGTGGCCGTCGGCCTGCTCCCGCAGAAGGAGCGGGACACCTACCGGGAGTACCCCGAGCCCCGCAAGCAGTCCCTGTCCACCAGCCTCGGCGGCCAGACCGGCTACCTCGTGGACGTCGCCAACAAGAACATCAAGCAGCGCGCGATGCTCACCGACCAGGATCTCGCCCACGGCGGCTACAAGATCTACACCACCTTCGACAAGAACCGGGTGCGGCAGCTGACGCAGGCCGTCCAGGGCGTCCTGGACCGGAACATCGACGAAGGCAAGCGCCCCGAGGACGCCGGTGTCCAGGTCGGCGCCGCCTCCGTGCGGCCCTCGGACGGCGCCGTCCTCGCCCTGTACGGAGGCCCGGACGCCACGAAGCACTTCGCCAACAACGCCGACACCGCCGGGGTGCCCGCGGGGTCGGCCTTCAAGCCGTTCGTCCTCGCGGCGGCGCTCCGGCACGGCGCGCGCCCCGAGGCGGGCGACGACGAGCGGCGGGAGGTGACACCCGGCAGCTTCTACGGCAAGGACGGCAAGCTGCGGCCCGCCGCGGACGACTCCTCGGAGGACGCCGCGGACGAGGGCGCCCCGGCCGGTTCGCCCGAGGGCCCCGACGACGCGCACCCCACCCTGGGACAGGCCCTCGCGACCGGCGGCAACGCCACCTACGGCCGGCTCGGCCGGGACGTGGGCCTGGAGAACGTCCGGGACACCGCCGTCGGCGCCGGCCTGCTCAAGGACAGCATGGCCAAGCTGGAACAGACCTTTCCCATCGGCACCTCGACCCCCAGCGCGATCCGGATGGCCGGGGCGTACGGCACGTTCGCCAACCGCGGCCTGCAGAACGACCCGTACTCGGTGACCAAGCTCCTCAAGGACGGCACCCCCGTCGGCGGCTTCGACAGCCGGGCCAAGGCCCGGCGGGCCCTTCCGAAGGACGTGGCCGACGACGTCTTCGACACGCTCCGGGAAGTGGGCGCGAAGAGCGTCGAGGACATGGACCCGGCCGCCGCCGCGAAGGCCGGCGCGTTCGCGGCCGGGCGGACCGGCGACCAGGACCGGCTGAGGTCCGCGTGGTTCGTCGGCAGCACGAAGGAGCTGTCCACCGCCGTGACGATGTTCCGTACCAAGCCGACCGAGCCGCAGCTGCTGCCGATGTCGGACGTCGGAGGGGAGGACTCCCGGCGGGGGAACGTCTTCCCCGCCCGGATCTGGGGCGACTACACGGGCGCCGCGCGCTCCTGAGAGCGGCCGGCGCACGGCGGGCCTCCCGCCGTGCGCCGCTCGGGTTAGGACCGGCCCCGCGCGGACCGCAGATGCTGGGCCACCGGCGCCAGGGACGCGTGCAGGGACTTCAGATCCGCCTCGCCCAGCAGATCGATGAAGTGCTCCCGCACGGAGGCGACATGGTGCGGTGCGACCTCCCGCATCGTCTCCCAGCCCTGCTCGGTGAGCACCGCGTACAGACCGCGCCGGTCGGACTCGCAGTTCTCGCGGCGGACCAGGCCCGCGTTCTCCATGCGGGTGATCTGGTGCGAGAGCCTGCTCTTGGACTGCAGGGTGGCGGTCGCGAGGTCGCTCATCCGCATCCGGTGGTCCTCGGACTCCGAGAGGTTGACGAGGATCTCGTAGTCGTTGTTGGTGAGGCCGAACGGCTGGAGATCCCGCTCCAGCTGGTGCATCAGCAGCCGGCTGACGTCCAGGTGGGCGCGCCAGGCGCGTTGTTCCTCTTCGCTGAGCCAGCGGGTGCCGTTCTCGGTGTCCATAGACATAGAGGAATTCTACCTAAGAAAGTTGAAAGATTAACCACTAAGGACGCGAGGTGTCAGGTCAGGCGTTCGACCCGTCACACTCTGCAGGGTACCGCTCACAGCCCGAAGCGGCGCTGGAGGTCCCCCAGCTGGCCGGGCATGCGAGGGGTGGATGGCTGATTCGCAGGGCTTGCGCCCGGGACGCCGGCCTGCTGGGGCGTCGCGCCCGTCGCGATCTCCGCCATGAGCTGCTCGGTGGACTGCAGCAGCACCGTGCCCGCCCCGACGAACTCGAACTGGTGCTCCTCACCGGAGGTGCCCCCCACGCCCGTCAGCGCCCGCACCCCGCCCAGGACCCCGCGCAGGTACTGGTGGTCGTAGTGGTGGCACGGCGACGGGCAGTCGGACCAGCCGACGAGCGCCTGCGGGTCCACCCGGATCGGCGGCTCCACGAAGACGACCGGACCGTTGGACGCCGCCACGAACTTGCCCGTGCCGATCAGCGTCAGGAAGCCCGGGATGATCGACTGCTTGAGGGAGAGCGACGGCTGGAAGGCCAGCAGATTGCCCGACCGGACCGTGAGGTTGCCGTCCTCCAGATCGAAGGAGTTGACGTCGAAGGAGCGGTCCGCGAGGAGCATCTTGCCCTGCCCTTCGGCGACCACCCAGTCGGCGGCGTGCAGGGGGGAGTGGAAGCTGGAGGCGATCAGCCGGTCCAGGCGGCCGTGGCCGATGCCGTTGAACTCGATGCGCCCGTAGTAGGCGATCATCTTGCCCTTCTGCAGGAACCACTGGCCGTCGAGGTCCACGCTGAAGGCGTACGGGTTGACGTTGTCGTCCGCCGGGAGCGTCGCGGCGTCATGGATGACCGGGCCGTTCACAGCTTCTCCTCCGATGCCTGCACGTACACCGTGCCCTCGCCCGACAGCTCCAGCTGGAACGCCTCGCCCGAGCCGCGGCCGACCATGTCGCGCCAGCCGATCGCCGTCGAGAGCTTGTTGCGCACCTCGCCGCGGTGGGCGACGTACGCCTGCGGATCCACGTGCACGGGCCGCTGGGGCCGGATCGGCAGCTCGATCACCCCGCCGTGCGCCATGACCGCCACCGCGCCGTGCCCCTTGAGCGTGGTGGTGAACAGCCCCTGGCCGCTCACCTGGCCGCGCACCATGCCCATCACGCCGCCCTGCGACCCCATGAACATCGTGCCCTGCTGGAGGGAGCCGTCGAAGGCGAGCAGCCGGTCGGCCTCCACGTAGAGGGTCTCGCCGGCGAGCTCCACCACCTGGACGTGGTGGCCGCCGTGGCCGAACATCACCGTTCCGCTGCCCTCGACGGTCATCAGCGGCGTCGCCTCATTGGCGATCCGGCGGCCGATCATCCCCATCACACCGCCCTGGCCGCCGGTGATGCTGGGCGTGAAGGAGACGTCGCCCCGGTAGGCGAGCATCGCGCCGCGCTGGCTGAACATCCGCTGCCCGGGGACGACGTGGGCCTCGACCATCCGCGAGTTGAGGAGCCGGAAGGGCATCAGACGTCGCCTCCGATGGTGTTGCGCTCGCTGGGCTGGACGTACACCAGTCCGTCGCCCTCGAAGCGGATCTGGAACGCCTCGCCGGATCCCTCGCCGATGACCGTGCGGAAATTGACACCCGACTGGAAGTGCTGCTTGAGCTTGCCCGTGTGGGCGATGTACGCGCCCGGGTCGACCTGCAGCGGCATGGCCGGGGTCACCCGCAGCACGATCGCCGTGCCCGCCGACATGATCGCCGCCTGGCCGGTGCCCTCGACGGTGGTGGTGAACAGGCCCGTGCCCTGGGAGGCGCCGCGCAGCCCGGTGAAGGAGGTGCCGGTGCGCAGGGACGCGTCCGTGCACAGCAGATTGCTGGCCTCGACGTACAGCGTGTCGCCGCTCAGCGTGACGAGGTTGACCTCGCTCGCCCGGTCGGCGAAATAGCAGGTGCCGTGGCCCTTCACCTCCATGACTTCCATCTGTTCGCCGGTGAGCCGGCGGGTGACCATGCCGCGCAGGCCGTCACCGCCACCGGTCATCTTCTTGAACGCCATCTCGCCCTCGTACGCGACCATGGCCCCGTTCTTGGCCTTGACCGCGTCGCCCGAGAGATCGACGGCGAGTACTTTGCTCCCCTGGAGCCGAAACTGAGCCACCCCATGACGCTAGCGGCACGGCCCGCCCCTCCGACAGGCCCTTGGTCCCGGATCGGACCCGGATCTCTTGATCGACATCCGAGCTGCGACAATGGACCGGCTTGTGAATGCCGTCACAAGCTGTAGTCGCCCTGCCACTCACGAAGGTGTGTGCCCCCGTGGACATCAAGACCGCCTCCGCCCTGCGCCGGCTCCGCCTGGTCTCCGCACCGGAGGCCGTTTCCTTTCTGCTGCTGATGGTCTGCTCCGTGCTCAAGCGCACCACCGATTTCAACGGGGTGCCGGTCATGGGGGCGATCCACGGCATCCTGTTCGTGATCTACGTGATCTTCTGGGCGGACGCCTGGAACAAGACCAAGTGGAGCGTGAAGACCGCCGCGCTCTACTTCGTCCTCTCCGTCCTGCCCACGGGCGGCTTCTTCGCCGAGCGCATGCTGCGCCGCGAGGCCGAGGCGAGCCTCATCGCCGCCCGCGCCCGCAAGGAAGGCGTGGTCAACGCATGATCGTCGCATTCTCCGTCTCACCGGTCGGTGTGGGTGAGGACGTCGGCGAGTACGTCGCCGAGGCGGTGCGCGTGGTGCGGGAGTCCGGCCTGCCGAACCGTACGGACGCGATGTTCACGTCCGTCGAGGGCGAGTGGGACGAGGTCATGGACGTCGTCAAGCGCGCCGTCGCGGCGGTCGAGGCACGGGCGGGCCGGGTGTCCCTCGTCCTGAAGGCCGACATCCGGGCGGGCGTCACGGACGGCCTGACGTCGAAGGTGGAGACGGTGGAGCGGTACCTCGCCGAGGGCTGACGCGCTCACACGGCGTGTACGTGCACATCGGTGGGGTTCAGCACCGCCAGGTACGCGGCGATGTCCTCCGGCTCGCTGGTGAAGATCACCGCGCTGCCGTGCTTCGCGGCGGCCAGGGCCACACAAGCGTCCACCGCGTCCGGCCGCTTCTTCGCGGGGAGCTCGGCCTGGCCCAGGGTGGTGCCGATACGGCGCCAGTCCGTCAGGTCGAAGCCCGTCGCGCACGCGACGCACTCGGGTCGGCCTGCCTTCGTCTCGCGCATCGGCGGGGCCGAGCCGCGCGCCTGCGGCACGGAACAGTCTTTGAGTACCGTGGCCAGCGCGTGGACCAGCGCCGGGTTCGGGCGCCACACCTGAGCCAGCACGGGTCCGAGGACAAGGGCGCGGTGCGGAGTGGCTTTCAGCGCCTCATGCAGGTGCACCGCCTTGGCCTTGCGGTCGGCGAGAGCGATGAGCATCCCGCTGTCGTAGACGGGGATTCTCGTACTCACGCGGCCTGACCTGGCCGTGCACCCGTTCGATCCGGCCCGTAGACGAGGCCGAGGGCGGCTTCGACTTCCAGCCGCTCCTCTTCCGTCAGCTCCCCGACCGCCGCATCCGGCTCCGGAGGAACGCTCGCGGCCTCGGCCTCCGTCGCCGCGATCAAGGCGTCCACGCCGGCGAACTGTGCCTCTACGGCCTCGGTCTCCGCCATCTGCCGGGTCGCGGCATGCACGAGGTACGCCGAGAGATCGAGGCCGGCCCGCTCGGCATGCCGCCGGATGCGCTCGGCCTGCTGCTGCTCAAGGCTGATGCTGATCCTGGTCTTTGCCACAGTCGTAGTGTATGACGCGTATTACGCCCCGCCAAGCGTTTGCTCGCGCTCCGGGCGGGCGTCTGTGTCGGGTGGCTGCCGGGAGCGAACCGCGGCTCGCTCCCGGCAGCCGTTCTTACTTGGCGACCCTCAAGAACTCCGCGAGTCGCCGCAAGCCGGGGGTGTGACGTGAGCCCGCCCACAGGTCCGACATGATCGCCACCGCCAGCGTGTGGTGCCGCATCCACGCCGGGGCTACCTTCCGCAGCCTCTCCAGCGTCCGCACCGCACCCGCGGAATCCCCGAGGTCGGTGTGCGCCCGCGCCACGTCCAGCAGCAGCCACGTTCGCCACGACGGTGGAGTGTCCTTGCTGAGCCGTATGCCCGTCGCCAGCGTCAGGGCCTCTTCCGGCCGCTCGTGCTGGACAGCGAGACGCACTCGCTCGATGCGCACCGATGACCGGCTGAACACGGAAACGAGCTTGCCGTCTGCCGGGGGCGGAAGCTTGGCCAGCCGACCGGCCGCTTTCTCCGCTGTCACCATCATTTCGTTGGCGGTCTCGTAGTCGTCGCTTCGGGCGTACGACGTAGCCGCGGACATCAGCAGGCCGCCCCACACGCGCACACCCTCCGACGTGCCCGTGTGCTCCCGCTCCACCCCGTCGGCGGCGTGCACGGCAAGGTTGCGCGCATCGTCCAGCCGGCCCTGGCGCTGGTACGCCCACGCGGCGGAGTTGGACACCATCGGGGCGAGCAGCGGGTCCGACGAATCCCCGGCGGCGAGATAGGCGCGCTCCAGAGCGGACAGCGCGAGGTCGGTCTTGCCCAGCCGGATGGCCAGGTGTCCGCCCAGTTGCAAGGCTTTCCCCAACGCGGCCTGCCCGAGGGCGCGTTGTTCCGGGGTGCCGACCGCGGTCATGAGCCGCGCGTCCGCGATGATGCCCGGCAGCACGTCCATGAGGCGGCCGAAGTCGGCGGCGTGGTACAGCGTCCAGCCCCCGGCCAGTTCGGCCCGCAGAAGGGCCGGGGAGAGCATCTCAGCGCCCGCAGGTTCGACGGGCGGGGCGAACAGTGGGGGCATGATCGCGCGCCGCACGGCGACCAACTGGGGCGGGTCGGCTTCGCCGCTGGACGGCACCCCCGGCGGGTCACCGAGTAGAGCGGTGAGCTCGACGCCCAACCCCCGGGCCAGCGAATGGAGCGTCGGCAGGCGGGCGCTGTGCTTGCGGCGCTGTTCCAGCTTCCGGATCACGTCGGCCGATACCCCGGACGTGTCCGCCAGCCCTTCCTGCGTGAGGTCGGCGAGTCGGCGCAGTCGGCCCAGTCGATCGCCCAGGTGCTCAGCCATGGGGCCAAGCTACCGCTCCGGGCCTATTCCCCCTCCCACGCACCGGCCGCCAGCGCCATGCCCAACGGCGTGCGTTCGTACAGCACCTGATGGCCGTGGCGGCGGGACGTCAGGAGGCCCGCCGCTTGGAGTACCGACAGGTGGGCCGACACCGACGACGGGGCCAAACCATGGCGGTGGGCCAGGGCCGTGGTCGACGACGGTTCCGTCAGGCCCGCCAGGATCGCCGCGCGGTTCGGGCCCATGAGGCGGGCCAGTGCCTGCGTCGTTCCCGCCGGGCGGTCCGTCCACAGGCCGCCGATGCCGCGTGCCGGGTAGACCACCGTCGCCTGCCACGGCGCGTCGAAACCGCCGATCACCTCCGGCCACGCGAAGACGCTCGGGACCAGCATCAGGCCCTGCCCGTCCAGCTCGCGGCTGTGGTGGCCGGGCTTGGTGAGCGTGAGGGTGTTCTCCGCCCAGACCAGGGACGGGTGCAGATCCGCGAACAGCCGCTCCAGGCCGCCTTCCGCCAACAGCCGGGTGTGGAAGGCCACGTCGGCCTCCAGCAGGGAGCGCAGCCGCGGCCAGTCGGGGGCGAGCAGGGTGTGCCACGCCCGCTCCAGCACCTGCGTCAGCTCCCGCACGGCGCGGGCCGGGTCCGCGAGCATCGCCCGTCCCGCCGAGCTCCGCGCGGCACCCGGCGTTTCCGCCAGCGACCGGGCCAGGTCCCGGCGCGCGACCGCGGGGTCGGTGGCCCGTACCCGCGCCAGTTCGTCCTCGAACGACGACAGCGGCCCCTCCGGCGGCGGGCAGAGGAAATCCGGGTGGTACCCGCGGGACGGCATCAGCAGCGCCAGCCACCGGGCGTCGAGCCGCGCAGCCGCGGCCCGGTGCCGCCGCAGCCACGGCAGGTGGTAGCCGTGCCGCTCCGGGCTCAGCAGCGCGTGGACGGCCTGGTGCGTCTCCCACAGCGGGGAGATGCCGAAGCGGCACCGCAGCAGGTCCGACGTTCCCAACCGCATGCGGAGCGGCATGACGGCACCCCCTTGATTCGGCCCGAACCGAAACACTAGGCCGAGCGGGGCGCCCTCGGCACGCTTCCCGTCATGTCCTCGCCACTCCTCGCCCCTGCCGCCGCCGGCTACCGGTCCGTCTTCGCGGTCCGGGAGTTCCGGGCGGTCTTCGCCGCCCACCTGCTGTCCCTGCTCGGCCTCGTCGTCGGCGAACTCGCCCTCTCCGTCCTCGTGTACCAGCTGACCGGGTCCCCGCTGATGAGCGCCCTGGCTTTCGCCCTCGGCTTCCTGCCCTACGCCGCCGGCGGCACCCTGCTGTCCGCGGTGGCCGACCGCTACCCGGCACGGCGCGTGCTCGTCGTGGGCAACCTGCTGTGCGCCACCGCCGCTGCCGCGACGGCCCTGCCCGGGACGCCCGTGCCCGCGCTGCTCGCCCTGCGCTGCGCCACCGCCGCGATCGGGCCCGTGCTCGCCGGCACCCGGGCCGCGACGATGGGCGACATCCTCGGCGAAGGCGATCTCTTCATCCTCGGCCGCTCACTCATCCGCATCGTCAGCCAGGGAGCCCAGCTCGCCGGTTTCGCCGCGGGCGGACTGCTGCTGACGGCCCTGGCGCCGCGCACCGCGCTCCTGGCCACCGCGGCCGGATTCCTCGCCACCGCGCTGCTGCTGCGCCTGGGCACCCGGCGCAGGCCCGGGCGCGCGGGGGAGGGGGCGGCGCTGCTGAAGTCCTCGCTCTCCGGGGCGCGCCGGCTCTTCGCCGACCGGCGGATCCGGGCGCTGCTCCTGCTGTCCTGGCTGCCGCCGTTCTTCATCGTGGCCCCCGAGGCGCTGGCGGCCCCGTACGCCGACGCGATCGGTGCCGGACCGGTCGGCCTGGGGCTCCTGATGGCCGGGATGCCCGTGGGGTCGATCGCGGGCGAGGTGCTCGCCGGCTCGCTGCTGAGCCCGCGGGCCCGGGAACGCTGCGTCCTGCCGCTGGCGGCCGTGACCCTGCTGCCGTTCCTCGCGTACGTCCTGCGGCCCTCCCTCGGCTGGGCGCTGCTCGTGGTGGCCCTGGCCGGTACGGGCGTGGCCTACACCCTGGGGCTGGACCAGTGGTTCATCGCCGCCGTGCCCGAGGAGCTCCGCGGCCGGGCGATGACCCTCCAGACCGCCGGGGTGATGACGATCCAGGGCCTGGGCATGGCCCTCGCCGGCGCGGCGGCCGAGTTCGCGCCGGCCCACTTCGTGGTGGCCGGGACCGGGGCGCTCGGCACGCTGGCGGTGGGGCTCGCGGTGCGGCTGGTCGTACGCTCGCGGTGATCAGGAGTTACTTGTGCCCGTGCCCGTGCCCGTGCCCGTGCCCGTGCCCGTGCCCGTGCCCGTGCCCGTGCCCGTGCACGGGCATAGGCGGGCGGGTGAGCCTCAGTTGAAGCCCAGCATGCCGGGGGAGTCGATGCCGACGGTGACCACGCCGGGCGGATAGGCGCCCTCGTTGCCGGTCAGCAGGATGGACATTCCGGTGAACTCCGGGCGCGGAAGCGCGCAGTACAAGGCGTGGCACGTGTCCGCGCCGCCGTAGCCGTCGCGGATCATCGTGCCGACGCTGACGGAGGCGATCGCGTCGAGGGTGTCGACGACCGCGGAGGAGAAGGCGAGCACCCGGCGGGAGACGCCCTCCTCGTCCGCTTCGGCTTGTGTCAGACACAAAGCGGGGATGCTCAGGTGATCACCAGGCGTGTGCGCCATGTTGCCCGCGAGCAGGTTCAGGGTCTTGTGGCCACCGGCGAGCGCTTTGACCGCACTGGTGTCGAGAATGATCACGCGGTGTCACCCCGGGCGGCCCGGGCGGCCTTCTCGGCGGCGATCCTGTAGAGGTTCGCCCTGACGTCCGACGCGCGGTCGAACTCCTGCTCGCTGATGTCGACACCGATCACGTGGCGCACGACCTCCCGGTCGGCGGCCAGCCGCTCGGCGCGCTGTGCGGCGGTCGGCTGCTCCGCGGCCAGGGCGTCGACCAGCTGGCCGATGCTCAAGCCGCGCTCCTTCGCGAGCTCGGCGAGATGATCACGGGTCTTCCGGGGCACCTGAATCGTCGTCGTGGCCATAGCGCCACCATAGACCTTCTATGGTGCGAGGGTGGCCGGAATTCACGGGCCCCGCGCACTCGCCGTGCCGCTCGTCGTACGCTCGCGGTGATCAGCTGCCCGAGGCGGCCCCGGCGGGGCCCGCGCGTCCCGAGATCTGAGATACCGGTGACCACGATATGACCGGACGGTAGGCTCATCCCGTGCCGAAGCCCCTCAGCCTCCCCTTCGATCCCATCGCCCGAGCGGACGAGCGCTGGCAGCAGCGCTGGGGGCCCGTGCCGTCGATGGCGGCGATCACTTCGATCATGCGTGCCCACCAGATCCTGCTCGGCCAGGTCGACGCCGTCGTCAAGCCGTACGGGCTGACGTTCGCCCGCTACGAGGCGCTGGTGCTGCTCACCTTCAGCAAGGAGGGCGAGCTGCCGATGTCCAAGATCGGCGAGCGGCTGATGGTCCACCCGACGTCGGTGACCAACACCGTCGACCGGCTGGTCACCTCCGGGCTGGTCGCCAAGCGCCCCAACCCCAACGACGGCCGCGGGACGCTCGCGTCGATCACCGAGAAGGGCCGGGAGGTCGTCGAGTCGGCCACCCGGGACCTGATGGCGATCGACTTCGGGCTCGGGGCCTACGACGCCGAGGCGTGCGGGGAGATCTTCGAGATCCTGCGGCCGCTGCGCGTCGCCGCGGGGGACTTCGCGGAGGACCGGCCGGCCGAACGGGAGCGGGAGCCGGCGCGGGACTGAAGCGCGGCCGGGGGTGGCGAAGATCGCCCCGGAACGGGCGGTTAGGCTCGTGGGCATGAAGCGAAGCGTGCTGACCCGCTACCGGGTGATGGCCTACCTGACCGCCGTGATGCTGCTGGTGCTGTGCGTCAGCATGGTGTTCAAGTACGGCTTCGACAAGGGCGCGGACCTCACGCTGGTGATCTCCCAGATCCACGGCGTGCTCTTCATCATCTACCTGATCTTCGCCTTCGACCTGGGCTCCAAGGCACGGTGGAAGTTCGGCAAGCTCCTGTGGGTGCTGGTCTCCGGCACCATCCCGACGGCCGCCTTCTTCGTGGAGCGCAAGGTCGTCCGCGAGGTCGAGCCGCTGATCGCCGACGCCGAGGGCGGCGTCGCCCGCGCCTGACACGCCGGAGCCGGCCCGCCGCCGGCCGTGGGTTCGTGGCCGCCCGTACCCCCTGGGTGCGGGCGGCCCGTCATTTCCCGCCGTTCTGTCCACCGCTTTGCCGTCGACATTTACTAGGACGTCCAAGTAAATTGGTGTCATGGACGCCGAACGCATCGACGAAGGCCGCCGTCGCTGGCAGGCCCGCTACGACGCGGCACGCAAGCGTGACGCGGACTTCACCACTCTTTCCGGTGATCCCGTCGACCCCGTCTACGGCCCCCGCCCCGGCGACGCCTACGAAGGCTTCGAGCGGATCGGCTGGCCCGGCGAGTACCCCTTCACCCGCGGCCTGTACGCCACCGGCTACCGGGGCCGCACCTGGACCATCCGCCAGTTCGCCGGCTTCGGCAACGCCGAGCAGACCAACGAGCGCTACCGGATGATCCTGGCCGCCGGCGGCGGCGGCCTCTCCGTCGCCTTCGACATGCCGACCCTCATGGGCCGCGACTCCGACGACCCCCGCGCCCTCGGCGAGGTCGGCCACTGCGGCGTCGCCGTCGACTCCGCCGCCGACATGGAGACCCTCTTCCGGGACATCCCCCTCGGCGGCGTCACCACCTCCATGACGATCAGCGGCCCCGCCGTCCCCGTCTTCTGCATGTACCTGGTCGCCGCCGAGCGGCAGGGCGTCGACCCCGCCGTCCTCAACGGCACCCTGCAAACGGACATCTTCAAGGAGTACATCGCGCAGAAGGAGTGGCTCTTCCCGCCCGAGCCCCACCTGCGCCTGATCGGCGACCTGATGGAGCACTGCGCCCGCGCCATCCCCGCCTACAAGCCCCTCTCCGTCTCCGGCTACCACATCCGCGAGGCCGGGGCCACGGCCGCGCAGGAGCTCGCGTACACCCTCGCCGACGGCTTCGGCTACGTCGAGCTCGGCCTCAGCCGGGGCCTGGACGTCGACGCCTTCGCGCCCGGCCTCTCCTTCTTCTTCGACGCGCACCTCGACTTCTTCGAGGAGATCGCCAAGTTCCGCGCCGCCCGCCGCATCTGGGCCCGCTGGATGAAGGAGGTCTACGGGGCACGGACCGACAAGGCCCAGTGGCTGCGCTTCCACACCCAGACGGCCGGGGTCTCCCTCACCGCCCAGCAGCCGTACAACAACGTCGTCCGCACCGCCGTGGAGGCCCTCTCCGCCGTCCTCGGCGGCACCAACTCCCTGCACACCAACGCCCTGGACGAAACCCTGGCCCTGCCCAGCGAGCAGGCCGCCGAGATCGCGCTGCGCACCCAGCAGGTGCTCATGGAGGAGACCGGCGTCGCCAACGTCGCCGACCCGCTGGGCGGTTCGTGGTACGTCGAGCAGCTCACCGACCGGATCGAGGCCGACGCCGAGAAGATCTTCGAACGGATCCGTGAGCGCGGCGCCCTGGCCGTACCGGACGGCAAGCACCCCATCGGGCCGATGACGTCCGGCATCCTGCGCGGCATCGAGGACGGCTGGTTCACCGGGGAGATCGCCGAGAGCGCCTTCCGCTACCAGCAGTCCCTGGAGAAGGGCGCCAAGCGTGTCGTCGGCGTCAACTGCCACCACGGCTCGGTCACCGGCGACCTGGAGATCCTCCGCGTCAGCCACGAGGTGGAGCGCGAGCAGGTGCGCGAGCTCGCCGGCCGCCGGGCCCGGCGGGACGACGCGGCGGTCACCACGGCGCTGGAGCGGATGCTGGCCGCCGCCCGCGACGGCTCCAACATGATCGGGCCGATGCTGGAGGCCGTCCGGGCCGAGGCGACGCTCGGCGAGATCTGCGACGCCCTGCGCGAGGAATGGGGCACGTACACCGAACCGGCCGGGTTCTGAAAGGCTTCAGGTGGCGGTCCGCCCCGCCAGGCCGAACAGCAGGAGGGCGACGAAAGCGCCGGTCCACTCCGCGTCCACCCGCTCCCCGCTGACGAGGGCGCGGTGGACGACGGCCCCGGCGATCACGTCGAAGATCAGGTCGGCGTCGCGGGCCGCCGCCGCGGGCGACTCCTCGAACGGCAGCTCGCCGCGCGCCTGCGCCCGCCGGCGGCCCAGCAGCACCAGCGTCTTCTGCCGGTCCACGATCGCGGAGCGGATCCGGGCCCGCAGCGCGTCGTCCCGGGTGGACTCGGAGACCACCGCCATCAGGGCCGTCTTGGCCTCGGGGCGTTCCAGCAGGGCGGCGAACTGCAGGACGACGCCCTCCACGTCGGCCTGCAGGCTGCCCCGGTCCGGCAGTTCGAGGTGCTCGTCGAAGAGGGCCGCCACGGCGTCCACGACCAGCTCGTTCTTGCCCGCCCAGCGGCGGTAGAGGGTGGTCTTCGCGACCCCCGCGCGCGCCGCGACGTCGCCCAGCGTCAGCTTCCCCCAGCCCAGTTCGACCAGCGCGGCGCGCGTCGCGTCGAGGATGGCGCGGTCGGTCTCGGGGCTGCGCGGCCGTCCCGTGCGCCCCCGGACGCGCCGCCCGGCACAGCCGGGGGGAGGGGCGGAAGTCATGCCGCGACCTTACCGCCGAGTAGCTCCGGCGGTATGAGCCAGATCACGCAAAAGCTTCGCCACCGCTTGCCGCCGGGGCGCCCCGGGCAGTTACGCTACGACTCGTAGCGAAACAGCGACAACCACAGGCGCCAGGTGGGGACCCGGCGCCGACCGCACCGCTTCGAGACCGCTTCAGAGCTCACTTCACGACGCGCTTTTCCGATCGCCGCGCGAAGGGGGGAGGATAGGCCCATGCAGCCACGGAACATGTCCATGAGTGGAGTGGTCGACCTCGCCGCGGTGAAGGCGGCCGGGGAAGCCAAGCAGAAGGCGGAGCAGGCCCGGGCCGAAGCGGCCCGCCAGGGCGGGGTGCCCGCGGCCGGCGCACAGCCCCTGATCTTCGATGCCGACGAGGCCGGATTCGAGCCGGACGTCCTCCAGCGCTCCGCCGAGGTGCCCGTCGTCATCGACTTCTGGGCCGACTGGTGCGAGCCGTGCAAGCAGCTCGGCCCGCTGCTGGAGCGGCTGGCGCAGGAATACGCCGGCCGGTTCGTCCTCGCCAAGGTCGACGTCGAAGCCAACCAGATGCTCTTCCAGCAGTTCGGCGTGCAGTCCATCCCCGCGGTCTTCGCGGTGGTGGCCGGGCAGGCCCTGCCGCTCTTCCAGGGCGCCGCGCCCGAGGCCCAGGTCCGCCAGGTCCTCGACCAGCTGATCCAGGTGGCCGAGCAGCGCTTCGGCATCGTGGGCCCGCCGCTCACGGCCGACGCGGCCCCCGACGCGGCCGCCGTGCCGCAGGAGGCCCCCGCGGGCCCGCACGAGCACGCCCTCGGCCTGGCCCACCAGGCGCTGGACGCCGGTGACCTGGGCGGCGCCGTCCAGGCGTACAAGAACGTGCTGGCGGACGACCCGGGCAACGCCGAGGCCAAGCTGGGCCTCGCTCAGGCCGAGCTGCTGCGCCGCGTGCAGGACATGGACCCCCAGCAGGTCCGCAAGGCCGCCGCGGAGAACGCCGCCGACGCGCAGGCGCAGATCGCCGCCGCCGACCTCGACCTGGTGGGCGGTCATGTGGAGGACGCCTTCGGCCGGCTCATCGACACGGTGAAGCGCACGGCGGGGGAGGACCGGGACGCCGCGCGCGTGCGGCTGCTGGAGCTCTTCGAGGTGATCGGGGCGGACGATCCGCGGGTGGGCGCGGCGCGCACCGCGCTGTCCCGCGCGCTGTTCTGAGGGTCTGACGGGCCCTCGCCTCCCCCTGTGCAACAAGCGGCACAACGGCGGCACTTTGCCAAAACTTGGTAAACCCGCGCCCCGTTACTGCGAGTAAGAAAAGCCCGGGCTTTCGCCCGGGTTTTTCTTGTATCTCCCCTTCCTTCCGGACACGGTGCGGCAGTCCCCCGATACCGGCCGATGCGCACTGGTCTCCCCACGGTTATCGGCCCGTTACTCGCTAGTAATGAACCTCTTGTGCCCCGGCCGGGAATGGACCACGATCGGCCAAGCTCGGTCCATTCCCCACCCGGCAGCCGGTCGGTGTGCGGGACATGGGTCCCCACCGGGCGGGCCGGACCCGAGCCGGGGCCGGCCCGGGGACAGGGGGGTCGGTGCCGTCAACGGCACTGCCTGTCCCGGCGGTTGCGCGCAGGCGCGGCCTGTGGTTGTCGCTCGGGGGTGATCGCCGTTGTCGCCGGAGGGGTTCTGCCGCCACCGGTCGTGCGGCGGCGCTCTTCTTCCCGAGGACGTAGCACGTCTCCCATCTCCGGGCGCGGATCCGCACCACGGGATCCGGGCCGGGGGTGTACGTCCGAGAAGGAGGCAAGTCATGGAGTCCCAGACTCGTGGTGGGACCAGATGGCGGCGGTTCGCCGTCGTCATGGTGCCCAGCGTCGCGGCGACGGCCGCGATCGGTGTGGCGGTGGCGCAGGGTGCGCTCGCGGCGTCGTTCAGTGTGTCGGGCCAGCAGTTCAAGGTCCAGGCGGGTGAATTGGTGGGCCAGGACTTCGTCCAGTACGGAGCCCTCGACAAGAACAAGTCGGGTGCCCACCCCGTCGCCGTGGTCGGCCTGAAGAGCGCGACCATCAGCAACCTCTGCCAGTCGGTGGTCATCCCGATCCCGATGCTCAACAAAGACGTGTCCATGAAGCTCTCGGCCGGTGGCGGCAAGGACAAGGTCACCGCCCAGACGCTGTACATCGACGCGGATGTCCTCAAGGCCGACGCCACGTTCAAGGACATCGACATCGGCGTGCCGGTCGACGGCAGCACCAAGGGGCCCGGCCCGGCGCCGGGGGACCTGATCGAGAAGGGGTCCTTCGCCCAGCAGGCGAAGGAAGTGATCTTCAAGGACGCCAAGCAGCGGGCCTGGGCCACCACGGCCGGCACGTTCAACCTCAAGGGCCTGAAGATGGGCGTCAGTTTCGGCAAGAACGAGTGCTTCAAGGACTCGGAGCTGGAATGAGGGTGCGGGCGCGGGGCCCCGGGAAACCGCCCCCGCGCCCGTACGCCCCTCCACCGCGCCGCATGTGAACGACGCGTACCACCGAGTTCGCCAGTCCCGAGGAGCTGTACGACATGAGCGCCGACACGCGACCCCTGCAGACAGCCTCGTTCGGCCGCGCCCGCCGTTCCTTCCGGGACTGGCGCGGGCGGCGCCCGTTCTGGGGCGGGTTGTGGACCCTGCTGTCCGGCATCCCGATCATGTACATCCCGTACCAGACCATGACCTTGGGCGATCTGCACCTCCGCATGGCCACCACGGCGGGCGCCGGGTCGCTGATCATAGGAGTGCTGCTGGTCGTCCTCGGCCTCACGCTCTGGTTCCAGCAGCAGTCGCGGATCTTCGCCGGTGTCGCGGCGATCCTGCTGGCCCTCGTCTCCCTGGTCGTCTCCAACTTCGGGGCCTTCCTCATCGGCTTCCTGCTCGCCCTCGTGGGCGGGGCCCTCGGGGTCTCCTGGATGCCGGGGAAGCCGGCCGCCGGAGCCGCGCCCGGGGACGGGGACCCGGCGGGGGACGACGGGACCCGCACGGAGCTGCCCGGGCTGAGCCTCATAAAGGAGACCGACGGGGGTCACGGTGCCCACTGACGAAACCCGAGAGGCCGCGGGCCGTGCGAGAACCGGTCCACGGCACGCCGCCCCCAGGAAGCCGCTGCTGCACCGCCTGCACATGCCCGCGGGCAAGGCCGTGGCCCTGGCGGCCATGCCCAGCGCGGTCCTGATGGGCATGGGGCTCACGCCGCAACTGGCCCTGGCCAAGCCGCCGCTGCCGGAACCCTTCGAGGGGCAGTGCGCCACGGCGCCGGACGAATCACCCTCCCCCGGCGCCTCACCGAGCGCGGGCGCCGGCAAGGAATCGGGCAAGAGCCCGGCCCCCGGCCCGTCGAAGAGCGCCGGGGACGGCAAGGGCGGCCCCGCGGCCCCCGAGCCGCCCAAGGACCCCGTCGACCCCGAGCGTCCCAAGGGCGCGGCGAAGGACGCGGCCGAGAAGGCCAGGGAAGCCGCCGAGAAGGCCAGGGAAGCGATCGACAAGCTCATTCCGCCCGGCACGCTGCCGTCCCCGGAGCCCGACGGGAAGAAGCCGGGCCCGGCCGGTGAGTCCTCCCCGGCCCCCTCGGCGTCGAAGGCGACCGACCCGCTGGACCCCCTGGGGCTCGGCGACAAGCTCAAGGACATCCTCACCGGCGGCGACGGGACCGGGGCGAAGCCCCCGGCCGCCCCCTCACCGTCCCCGTCCGCCTCGGGGGCCACGCGCAAACCGGCGCCCGCGCCCGGCGGGACGCCCTCCGGCAAGGCCACGCCCGAGGACGGCAAGGCCACGCCCCGGGGCAAGGCGGGCGCCGAGCCGTCCGCGAAGCCGTCGGGCGGCACGCCCACGCGGAAGGCGGACTCCGGCGCGTCCCCGTCCGCTTCCTCGTCCGCGTCCCCGTCGCCCTCCGCGTCCGCTTCCCCGGGGCCGGGCGGGCTGCCGCCCTGTCCCAAGGGCGCGGCGGCGGACGGGAACGACGGTCACGCCTTCCCCCACCAGCCCTGGTACCTGGAGGCCGGCAAGCTCACGCTGACCGGGCTGACCTACCGGGGCGTCCAAGAGATCACGATGGTGAACAACGAGAAGAAGCGCGTCCTGAAGTTCACCGCCGACGCCCTGGCCATCCAGGACCTGCACCAGATCGTCAACAAGGGTGGCAAGCAGTACCACGTCGCGGGCGCGGGGACGCAGTCCACGGTCGGCGGCGGCGAGATCACCATGTACACCGAGGAGTTGAAGGGCAAGCTCCTCGGTCTCATCCCCTCCACCCAGAGCCCGACGAGCCTGCCGCCGCTGATCCCCGGGGTGAAGCTGCCCATCCCCATCTTCTTCACCGATGTGAAGATCCGTCAGGCGGGTCAGTTCGGCGGGACCCTGCACATCCCGAACCTCCGGCAGACCATCACCGACGGCACGTATCCGTAACGCCGCCGGAAACGGCCGTGGCCGCCGCCCCCGGAAGAAGGGGGTGGCGGCCACGGCCGTGCGGGGGGGGGGGGGCGGGACTAGCGGCCCTCGCCGCCCAGGTGGTGCACCCGCACCATGTTCGTCGTGCCGGGCACGCCGGGCGGGGAACCCGCCGTGATGATCATCGTGTCGCCCTCGCTGTAGCGCTTGAGCTTCAGCAGCTCGGCGTCGACCAGGTCGACCATGGCGTCCGTGTTCTCCACGTGCGGGACGACGTAGGTCTCCACGCCCCAGCTCAGCGCGAGCTGGTTGCGGGTCGAGACGTCCGTGGTGAAGGCCAGGATCGGCTGGGCCGTGCGGTAGCGGGACAGCCGGCGGGCCGTGTCACCGGACTGGGTGAAGGCGACCAGCGACTTCGCGCCCAGGAAGTCGGCGATCTCGCAGGCCGCGCGGGCGACCGAGCCGCCCTGCGTGCGCGGCTTCTTGCCCGGCACCAGCGGCTGGAGGCCCTTGGAGAGCAGCTCCTCCTCGGCCGCCTCGACGATGCGGGACATCGTCTTGACGGTCTCGATCGGGTAGGCGCCCACGCTGGACTCGGCGGAGAGCATCACCGCGTCGGCGCCGTCGAGGATGGCGTTGGCGACGTCGGACGCCTCGGCGCGGGTCGGCCGCGAGTTGGTGATCATCGACTCCATCATCTGGGTCGCGACGATCACCGGCTTGGCGTTGCGGCGGCAGAGCTCGATGAGGCGCTTCTGCACCATCGGGACCTTCTCCAGCGGGTACTCCACCGCGAGGTCACCACGGGCCACCATCACACCGTCGAACGCCATGACGACGTCCTGCATGTTGGCGACGGCCTGCGGCTTCTCGACCTTGGCGATGACCGGGACCCGGCGGCCGACCTCGTCCATGACGCGGTGGACGTCCAGGACGTCGGAGGCGTCGCGGACGAAGGACAGCGCGACCATGTCGCAGCCCATCGCGAGGGCGAACTTCAGGTCGTCGATGTCCTTCTCGGACAGCGCCGGGACGTTGACCGCCGCGCCGGGCAGGTTGATGCCCTTGTGGTCGGAGATCACACCGCCCTCGATCACGATGGTCTTGACCCGCGGGCCCTCGACCTCGGTGACGCGCAGCTCGACGTTGCCGTCGTTGATCAGGATCTGGTCGCCCTTGGAGACGTCGCCCGGCAGGCCCTTGTAGGTGGTGCCGCAGATCGTCTTGTCGCCCGGGACGTCCTCGGTGGTGATGGTGAACTCGTCACCGCGCACCAGCTCCACCGGACCGTCGGCGAAGGTCTCCAGGCGGATCTTCGGGCCCTGGAGGTCGGCGAGGACACCGACGGCACGGCCGGTCTCGTCGACCGCCTTGCGGAGACGGTCGTACCGCTCCTCGTGCTCCTTGTGGGTCCCGTGGCTCATGTTGAAGCGGGCCACGTTCATACCGGCTTCGATCAGCGTCTTCAGCTGCTCGAAGGAGTCGACGGCGGGGCCCAGGGTGCAGACGATTTTGGAACGGCGCATGGGGCAGATCCTATCGGTTTGTTTCGGAGCGGAATATTCGAGCTGTGGGAAAGGACGGGAACCGGACCGTGGACCGGTCGACGATCAAGCGCTGACCAGGGCGTACGTCTGGGTGGCGATCTCCAGCTCCTCATCGGTGGGCACCACGGCGACCGCGACCCGGGCGGACGCCGGGGAGATCAGCCGCGGCTCGTCGCCGCGCACGGCGTTGAGGTCGGCGTCCACGGCCAGGCCGAGCTCCGCGAGACCCGCGACGGCCGCCTCCCGGACGGGTGCGGCGTTCTCGCCCACACCGGCGGTGAAGGCGATGGCGTCGACCTTGCCGAGCACGGCGTAGTAGGCGCCGATGTATTTCTTCAGCCGGTGCACGTAGATGTCGAAGGCCAGCGCCGCCCGCTCGTCGCCCGCGTCGATGCGCCGGCGGATCTCGCGCATGTCGTTGTCGCCGCACAGACCGATCAGACCGCTCTTCTTGTTGAGCAGCGAGTCGATCTCGTCGGTGGACATGCCCGCGTTGCGGGACAGGTGCAGGATGACGGCCGGGTCGATGTCACCCGAGCGGGTGCCCATGACCAGGCCCTCCAGCGGGGTCAGGCCCATCGAGGTGTCCACGCAGCGGCCGCCGCGGACCGCCGAGGCGGAGGCGCCGTTGCCCAGGTGCAGCACGATGACGTTGACCTCGGAGGGGTCCTTGCCCAGCAGCTTCGCGGTCTCGCGCGAGACGTAGGCGTGCGAGGTGCCGTGGAAGCCGTAGCGCCGGATGCGGTGGGCGTCGGCGGTCTCGACGTCGATCGCGTAGCGCGCGGCCGACTCCGGCATCGTGGTGTGGAAGGCGGTGTCGAAGACCGCGACCTGCGGCAGGTCCGGGCGCAGGCCCTGGGCCGTCCGGATGCCCGTGATGTTGGCGGGGTTGTGCAGCGGGGCGACCGGGACCAGCCGCTCGATCTCCGCCACCACCTCCTCGGTGATCACGGTCGGCTCGGTGAACTTCAGGCCGCCGTGCACCACACGGTGGCCGATCGCGGCCAGCTCGGGGGAGTCCAGCCCCAGCCCGTCCTCGGCCAGCTCCCGGGCGACGGCCCGCAGCGCGGCCTCGTGGTCGGCGATCGGCGCCTCCGTCTCGCGCTTGGCGCCGCCCGTGGCGAGGGGGGTGTGCGCCAGCCGGGAGGTCTCCTCACCGATGCGCTCGACCAGGCCGACGGCCAGCCGGGCGCCGTCGGCCATGTCGAGCAGCTGGTACTTGACCGAGGAGGAACCGGAGTTGAGGACGAGGACTCGGGTGGGGTTGGCAGTCATGAAGGGCTTTCCGGGTCGGGTGCGGTGACGGGGCGTCGTGGGGGCCGTGGGGGGGGGGGGGGGGGCCCCCCCCGGGCCGCGGCGGGGGGCGGGCGGGCCGGGGCGCGGGGGCGGGG
>NZ_JBEYZW010000064.1:0-41003 GCF_040646215.1 Streptomyces sp. NPDC046215
ATGGCTTTCTTGGCTTTTGAGATCACGAGTTCCCCTTGATTCGAATGTCGAATGGGATTTCCACTGCGCGGCCGCCGTGGGCCGCGGAGTGCTCGGCAAGCACCTCGATGGACCTGTGGAGTGGCCATCGTGTTGTCTCGTCCCGTGCTTGCATAACGACGATCCAGCGAGACTGCTGTACATGGCAATCTTCTTTGGGATCTCCGACTTGAACACGACCTTGGATGTCTAAAACGGCCCCATACCGGAGGAGTCGGCAGTTTCCCGGTACGCCGGGAGCGCTACCAGGTAAGACAATAACTGACACAAAAAGGGGAATGGAGCTCGTGGCCGTGCAGGGGCGCCGGTCGAGGGCGGGGTGCTCACCTTCCCGGCGCCGCCTGGAGCCGTCAGTGGAACCCGAGCGGCCCGGGCTCGTCGATGCCGACGGTGACGGGGATGATCCGGCCTTGGGACTGGCGGGCTCGCATGTTGAAATGTCGCGTATTCCTCGTTGAGGTCGGTTCTGGCCGCGATCACCTCTTCGCCGGGGTCCTTGCGTGCGCCCCCCTGCCTACGAGCGCGGCCAGGCGGCCGGAGTGCTCCCAGGCCCTCGACGGCTACGGGCTGAGCCTGCGGGCGGCCGCGGCCGGCTCCGGAGTCAACCGCCAGGCCATTACCGACCTGCTGGCCGGTCGGTCCTGGCCCGACGTGGCCACCGTCGCCCGCCTGGCCCGCTTCACCAGCACCCCACTGTGGCCGGACAGCCCCAATATCGAACGAAAGAGAATGCATTGAGCCTCGATTTGAGCGTGACCGCGTAAGCCAGGTCGGCTTCGCGCAGTGCGAGGTACCAGTCGTCGCTGACGGAGCAGGCGCAGTCGGCGACCACCGCCCGGCAGCCGAAGCCCGCCCCCTTCCCGCGGGCCGCGAGGGCGGCGGACAGCTGCGGTTTCGTGCGGAAGGCCGGGTCGGTCCGGCCGCGGGCGTAGGCGGAGTCGGCCCAGATCTGCGTGATCTGGGGGTGGGTGATCCGCAGCCGCCAGAACAGGTCCCTGGGCCATGATTTCGTCGCGGACGTCGCCGGGGGTGCCGTTGATCAGGACAGGCAGGCCGAGCGTGTCGACTATGAGAGTTGCTGGCCAGCGCGGGCACAATGACCAGGTGACTTCCTCGCGGGCGGCCTGCTGGCTTCCAGAAGGCTCAGGAGGCCACGGAAAAACTGCGGAAGCTCGCCGAGAACACCGCACGCGCAGCCGAGGCCCGCACCAAGCTGATCACCGCTCTCGGGGAGGCGGTCAAGGCGCTCAAAAACGCCTGTCACACGGGGCTAACGAGCTTGTGCACCGCTTACGGTGCACAAGCTCGTTAGGGGACGACGGACTGCGGGGCATACCGCAGGGCTCGAATACGTACCGTTACCAGCTTGGGATGAGGTAGAGGCGGGCAAGAGTAGGGCACCTCACACACTAATGATCCATAGCGAACCGCAAACCATGGTCGTCATGTTGGCCAACCGCGTGGTTCTTCCACGACGTGGTTGCCGACGTCATTAAGCCGAAGTTCACCCCGAGCTATGACATTCTTCCAGCGCACGCCCGGCGCACGCGAACGTGTCGGCGACGAGGACCCGTCGGCCGCCGAAGAAGACCTCCTTCAAGGGTTCAACGGACACGTGGCGGGGATCAAGTGGCCCTGTACGCCAAGTCCGACAGACAGGTCATAGACAGGGCCCACACCTCTAACTGGGCACTCCTCGACTGCGGCGGCTCGGCGACGACGTCCCCCCGTCAACCTTTTCAGCGAGACGCAGGATTCCTTTCTCGCGGTCTCCTGCAGTGGCTACTCATCGGTGGGGTAGAACTGACGTGCCCAGTGGCGCAGTTGACCGATCGCCTCTTCGCCGACGGCCAGTTTTGGATGCGTTAGGTAGCGCTGATGGTTCCAGATCCCGATGTCCTGTCGCGCGAAGGCGGTGCTCGTCAGTAGGAAGGCCCGTGCCCACGCCCGCTCGGCCGCAGAGTGCGCGAGTGACCGCACCGTGGTCGGTGGTGCGCTATGACGGGTCAGTTTGGCCGCAACGGCCAAACGCAGAATGAGTCGGTTGGGGGCGATGGGGGTAGGCAACGTCCAAAGGAGTAGGGAAACTCCCATACGCGGCACGTCGACTTCGGTGGTATGCAGACCTAGCCCGGTCAAGGTGAGGTTTTGGTCCGTCATCGCGTTAGCGAAACGGCGTAGCAACGGGTACTGCGGAGCGTGGATGCGTAGGCGCGTGGTGATCGTGGGTCCATCTACTACGGAGGGCCGTGGCCTTTGCACCGGCAGGCGATGAAGCTGGGGCAGATGCAGGTAATCAAAAGTATTTTCAATCACGACCTGGGCGTGGGTCAGTGTCTTGCGGCACCACCATGCCGTCGGGGCGTGCCAGTGGGCCAGCACGGGTGGTTCGAACCACGGGGGTGCGCCAGCGGGGCCGTGCCATGCCAGGAGCAGTCCGTTGACTTCCCGCAGAGGGAGTCGCTCAAGGCGAGCGCGGGGCGGTACCACTCCCGAGGGGGCGACGGTGCAGGTGCCATCCGGGCCGAACCCGAGCCGGTGGAAGGGGCAGAGAAGGGTCTCGCCTTCTACCTTGCCGCCGTAGCCCAGGTGAGCGCCCAGGTGCGGACAATGGGCATGAGCGGCGTGTGCGACACCATCCTGGGTGCGGTACACGACACAGTCCTGGTCCATGAGACGACGCGGCAGCACCCCGCCGACAGGCAGTTGGCGCGACAGGCCCAGACAGAACCAGCCCATGGGGTAGCCAAGTCCGGGGTCCTTACCCGCCGAGGTATGAGCGCTATGAGCGCTGTCTTCTGGACAGGTGTGAGACGAGGTCATCATGTCATCGTGGCAGGACAACACCGGGTGTGATGTGCACCGGGCACCGCTTACTCCCTTCGCGGCGGCTTGCCCGGGTGAAGTTGACAAGCTAGTGGCTCGTCACGCGACCTTGGTCGGGTAATCGAGCCGTGGTCGGGGAGAGGTTTTGCCGAACGGTCGACCAACGATCGTCCCTGCTCACATAGCTTTCTGGCATCCGTTGAATGTGATGGGCGGGCTGCTTACGCCATGGTGGAAGCAGCCCGCTGGGAGGCATGTGATGAGTTCGATCAACGTCGTGGAGACAGCCGACGCGCTGCCGACTGCCTGGAACTCCTACTCCTTGGGAGAGGTAGGAGCGGCCTGTGTGAAAGTCCTGCGTATGGACAGCAGCCCGGTCCAGGAAGAGGTTCACGGGGCTGATGAAGTACTGCTGGTGCTCAACGGGCGGCTGGAACTGCTGGTGGAGGGCACCGAGGTCATCGTGGAGACAGGCGAGATGTACCGGGTGCCGGCAGGCACTCCGCACGCTGTCGGCCCTGGCAGCCACGGCACGTTGGTGATCGTGGAGGAATCCGGGGCGTGAAGGCGCTCAGGCGGCCCGGGCCGGGTATGCGGTCCAGGTGCGGATCGGTGAGTCGGGGGCGAAGTTCGTCTTCGGTTCCGCGCGGGTGTTGCGCCAGCGGACGTAGGCTCCGATGGCGGCGTTCTGCTCGTCGTGGCTGCGGTGGTCGGTGCCGTTGAGGGCGAAGTAGCGCAGGGCCGCGAACTCGGCCTCGATCCAGTTCAGCCAGGAGCCGTAGGTGGGCAGGAAGACCAGTTCGACGTCGTTGTCGCCCGCCCAGGTGCGGACCTTGGCGTGCTTGTGCGGGGAGAAGTTGTCCAGCACCACATACAGCTTCTCCCGGGGCCAGCGGGCGCGCAGGGCCTTGAGGAGGTCGAGGAACTCGCGCCACCGCTTGCGCGGGCGGATGCGGTAGTACAGCTTGCCGGTGGCCAGATCGAGGGCAGCGAGCATCTGCCTCACCCCGCCTGTGCGGTTGTAGGTGGCCCGCAGCCGGCGGGGACGTCTCACCGGCCCCCACGCCTTGCCCTTGCGGGGCATCAGGTTCAGCGGCCCGAACTCATCGACGCATATCACTCGCCCGTCGGCGGGCGGAGTGTCGTGCAGCGCCAGGACGCGGTGCATCTTGGCGATGAACTCCGGGTCGGTGGACGCCTTCCACGTGGTCGTGGTCTTCCAGGAGACCTTGGCCTCGTGCAGGATTTGGCGCAGGGTCTCCCTGCTGATGGCCGCGGTCACCTTCTGCTTGACCAGGTGCTTGGCGAGCTTGCTCAGGCTCCAGGTGGAGAACGCGGTGATCTTCCAGTCGGCGGGGGACGTCCGGGCGATCAGGCAGATGTGCTCGCGCACCTCGTTACTGATCGTCTTGGGGCGTCCCCCGCTCCATTTTGGGTCCAGCGCGTCGAACCCCCGCTCGTTGAAAGCGTGGATGACATCGCGGACGTAGTCCTCACCGACCTGCATCAATGTGGTGATGTCCTTGACCGCTTGGCCCTGGGCGGACATCAGCACCACGATCGCCCGGCGGAGTTTCACCGGGTCTTTCGCAGTCCGGCTGATCCGCTGCAGCTTCCGGCCCTCGTCCATCGTGACCGGCCGGACGAACACACTCGGTCGACGTCCCACGACCACCTCCACGATCAGTTCTTGGAGACAGTCTGCTGGGAGACGAGCAGCAGGTCGATTACCCGTCCGACGATGCGTGACGAGCCACTAGCTCGGGATTTCGCCGCCGCCGCTCACCAGTCGTCAGGTGAGCTGCCTACCCACGCGATCGGCTGGCTCTCGCTGTTGTGGCCCCAGTGCGGCTCCTCCATCCAGGATTCGTGCCCGTCGGGCAGGACGCAGATCCGCCCTCAGCGGCCGTGCTTGCCCGCACAGACCTCCGTGAGCCGGGTCGCGTCGCCCCCTCCGCCACGGCCTGGTCGTAGCGGTCCTGGAACGGCTGGAGGCGGGCGCGCAGCTCCATGCCGAGCCCCGCCTCCGCCTCCACCCGTTCCCGCGCCTCCTGCACCGCCGGGTCGGACAGCACAGTCGAGATGATGTCCTCCGCCTCCGCGAAGGTCCTGGTGCGGGCTTGCCGCCGCACAGCATCCTGCACGCGCCGCTCTTCCTCAGCTGGTCATTTATCCAGTTCGACGCGGTTTCGTGCCGGTTTTGTGGTGACCGGGTCGGCCTCCTTCGGGGCGAAGCCTCTGTCCGATACGGCTGGCGCGGACTCAATGCCTGAGCAGCCACAACACCCGATCCCACGACAGAAAGTGGTACACGACCAGCACCCCGGCGAGCGTCACAGCCAGGATGCGGGAACCCGCCGCGTACAACGCCGCCGCACTACCGAAGAAGACGGCCAGCTCCAGCAGGAGCCGCAGCAGACCAGGTGTCGCGATCACTGTCCCTCCGGACCGGGAGGCATCACCTGGGGTGGCGAATACTCCCCACAGCACTGCCACGACCAGGGGAACGGCAACTATGAAGACGTACCGTAGAGAAGCAGGCGCCGTACCCGATGCCCAGAGCCCGAAGCACACCAGAGCCGCCAGCTCCAACATGAACCTCACGCCGAGAGTCAACGGGTGAAAGCCATACCTGGACATACACGCAACTTCCTTCCTTCCGTCGCAGCCCCTCCATGATCACAGGCCCCGCCAAGGCGGGGTCGTTCAGGTGTGGCTGGGCTACTCGCCCAGCCGGGCTGGGCGACCGGACTCCTCCACTGGCGTGAAAGCCGGGGGCGAAGCCAGTCCGGGGCGAGCGAGAGGTCAGCACCGAGCGGGCGATCTCCCACACACCCCGACGTCCGGCGTCGTCTGGTCCGAACCGCGCCAGCCGGGAAGCTCTTCGATCGATTCACCGGCGTAACCAACTGGGCAGCCTCCGGGCAGTCCCGTAACGGCGGCGTGCTGTCAGGGGCACAAGCCGTCGAGCAGCCTGGCCATGGCTACCGCGAGCTTGTAGGTGGCACGCTGGATGGTTTGCTGCTGGACGTGACCGGCTGGACGGATGAGCAGCTCCTCCAGGGCGTGGCCCTGATCACGGAGATAGGCCGGTACGGGCCCGGCGGCCGGGCACTGTACGAACCGCGCCCCGGCGACCGCGACCATTGCGACTGGTCCGGAGACTGCCCCTGACCACTGCTGCGCCTGCCGTGCCCGGGGTACGGCCAGCCTGCCGCCGTCGGGCCTATGCCACCCCGCTCCCTGACGGATACGCAGTCGGGACCGGGCGCCGCACGCTCGCTTTCAACGAGCTCAAAACCCGCTCGCGGTGGCGCGGCAAGGGCCTCGGCCGTCGCCTCCACGACGAGCTGCTGTCCGGCCGCAGTGAGGAGCGTGTGACGCTGCTGGTGAACCCGCAGCGACCGCGGGTCGTGACGCTCTACCAGGCATGGGGTTACCAGGAAGTCGGCCGCCAGCAGCCCTTCCCGGACTCACTGGTCTTTGCGTGCATGACCCGCCCCATGCGCCTGCCCGAGCAGTAGCCGAGCACCGAACGCCCGCCGCCGGATGTGGCTCAGAAGTCGTAGGGCTTGGAGGTGTTCCAGTTGAGGACTTCCGCCTCGGACCAGGTGAACTTCGACGGCGTGCCGTCGCCGCCGAAGGAGGTCTGCTCGGTGGCCGGACCGGTGTCGCCCGTCCGGTCGCGCATGGCTATGGAGAAGTCCTCCGAGGTGTGGGTGTTCACGCCGTCGGAGAAGAGGGCCACGGCCGAGTAGACCTTGCCGCCGGGCTTGACCATGATGCGGGCGTCGCCGACCGGGGCGTCCTTGCCCGAGTGGGGCAGGACGTTCACGCTGTCGCCGAGCATGACGGACGGGTACGACGTGAACCAGCACGGCTTGGCGTCGGTGTTCTTCGCGGTGATGAGCAGGTGCTCGCCCCGCTCCCCCGGGAAGCGGTGCAGCACGGAGTAGGACATCTCCGTGCCGTCGCACTGGCGGACCTCGGCGGCCGGCTTGGCGGCAGCGGCCTTGACGGCGACGGACTTCTTGAGGCGGATGGGGGCACTGGGGTCGGGGTCCGGGTCAGGAGCCACGGTGTAGGGCTCGCTGGGGTTCACCTTGGGCCGCTTGGTATAGGGCGCGCTGGGGTTCACCTTGGCGACGGTCCGGAAGGTGGCCGTCGAGCGGGGCGCCGACCCGTCCGCGCCGCCGTCGCCGGTGGCCGCCAGGGCACCGCCGACCACGGTCACGGTCAGGGCCAGTGCGACGGTGGCGGCCGCGGCAACCGCTGCCGTGGTGGGAATACGGGACGTGCGCATGAGGGGGCTCCCCGGGTGAAGACGTGGATCTCGCGGTACGTTCCCGCGATTCGCTCATCCTTGCCCGGCCCGCTGATGTGCCACTCATGTGCGGCTGATGTCCCGCTCACGTCCGACGGCACTCCGCTTCCGGGGCCGCCGGCCGCGCCGACGCCGCGCCGCGCCCGGGAGCTCCGGAGGCGGTGTTACGCGCGTCCCTCCGCGCCACCCGTCCCGGCGGCACGGTGCTCCAGCGCGACGGCGGGCGGCAGGCCCGTGATCTCGCAGACCTTGGGCGCGCCGACCTCGTGGATCAGCCGGCGCACGTAGGGCGCCACGGACTCGAAGTACCGGCGCTGCGCCTCGGCCACCGTGCCATGCCCGGGAAACCCGGACCGGGGTTCCGTTGCCACGCCTCCCCCTCCCCCCCGCCGACGTACAGTCGCGGAAGGGCCGTGAGCCGGACCGACACCGCGCCGCCACACCCCGGAGCCCCGGACCGGCCTCCCGTTCCCGCCCCCCCCCGCCGACGCACCGTCACGGACGTACCGTCAGCCGCCACAGCGCCGCTTCGTACCGTGCCGGAACCCCTCGTCCGCCGACACCCGCAGCAACGCGCCCAGCGCCCGTACCTCGCCGTCCTCGTAGCTGGCCGATGCCGCCTCCCGGGCCGCCAGATCGAGCTGCCGGATGCCCTCGGCCTCCTCCCCGAGCCCCAGCAGCGCCTCTCCCCTCACGATGAGCAGCAGTATCAGGCAATCTGTCGGGGCTTTCTCACACGTCGGGGCGGAAGGCGCGGCACGCTGGTGAGGAGAGGGAGACGATCGTGACTGTCGAACCCATCGCGGACCTGCGGGCCGCACTCAAACTGGCCGTAGCCGAGCTGTCGTTCGAGGCGGGCCGACAGGCGGCCACCGACCCGGAGCGGGCGGAGCACCTGATGGCTGCCGCCTCCACGATGGAGGAGACCTTGCAGCGACCGCCGCCGCCCGGCCCTAGCAGGTGAGTTGTGGGCCAAGTTGGTCGCGACCATTTGAGATCGATCAATCTCAGTGCCGCCCGGTGAGCTCCCGGTGGCACTGACGACGTCAGCGCCCCCCGTCGCAGAAACTTCCGTTCGGGCAACGGTCACCGTGACCGTTGCCCGAACGCTTTCCCGAAGTTCCTATTTCGGACTGACGGGCCTTGACCTGCTGATACGGGGTCCAGAAACGGGCACTATGCTTGAGTTTTATCCAGTTCGCCGGGGTTTGGTGCCGACTTTGTGGTGGGTGGGCCGCTGGTAGGGCTGGCCGGTGGCGAGGACTCGGCCCCCGTCATGGCGGGTGGCGGGATGCCTGTTCTTCGAGCCGGGTGGCCGTCCGGGGCCGGGCCAGCCGAGTTTCGGTGCACTGGCTGGTGAACCAGTTGCTGGACGGGGTTTCCTGAACCCCCGTCGCACGCGGGCCGGGGTGAGCCGTTCGGGCGGGGCCGGCTTCTCCCCGGGGTGCCGCAAGTCCTGCGCGAGCGGACGGGCGAGCCTTAGCTGGGCGTGGGCGGCGACCACGAGCCGCGTTCAGCGGTCCGCGGCCTCGGGGATGCGGATCTTGGGGCGGGTCCAGCCCAGGGTCTGTTTCCAGGAGCGGAAGGTGTGTTCCCCATCGAATCTTCTCAGGAAGGTCTGCCGGCAGCGGTCGACATCAGCCGCGGTGGCGCCGGTCTTGGACCACCACAGCCAGACCGGCTTCGGGTCACCGCCCGAGGGCAGGTGCTCGACCTGAAGGCGGACGGCTGTGCCCTCGATGACGGGCAGTTCCGTCGTGTGGTCGAGCCAGGCCGCCCGTCGGGTCAGCCTCGGGTGGAGCCGGTCCCAGACCCGCGCGGTCGCCTTCCCGTAGCGGCGGGTGTCGGTGACCGTGGCCGCGTGATCGTCGCCCCAGGTGCCGGGCTTGCCGAAGACGAACTCGCCTCCGTGCTTGGGCGGACGTCCGCCATCGGGGTGCTCCCGATGGAACTCCTCGCGGGAGGGCGCCGGCCGGCGCATCACCCGGTCTGAGCGGGTCCGGCCCAGGATCTCGATGGGCAAGTCCGCCAGCAGGTGGGCCAGGCGCGGGGCGTCATAGCCCGCGTCGACCACGATCATGATGTCCGGATCACCTGCGTGCCACTGCCCTGCCGCGACAAGGCGGTCGACAACCTCCCGGATCTGTGTGGTGGTAATCGCGGCGACGTCGGCGCCGGGTTCCAGCCGGATCGCATCCAGCACCGCGGTCCACGACGTCCGGCCGGTCTCCAGGGCGGCCACGATCGAATAGGGCCGGCCCGGGATCATCAGGTGCTTGTTGTCGCCGTACCCGTAGGTGTGGCAAAAGCACCGGTCAGGCGCGGTGTCCGCATCCGGCCGCAACCACGGGGAGACGTCCACCGCGAGGACCAGGCGGTCGTCGGCCGCCTTCGGCAGCGGGACGGAGACCAGGGACCGCCGCAGCCGGCTCACGTCGAGCCGCCCGTGGTTGAGGCCGGCGTATAAAGCGCCGTGCCCACGACGGTGTTCCGGGGCAAGCGCCAGCCCGACCAGGGTCTTCACCGGCCCGTCTGCACACAGCATGGCGTCCGTGAGCTCGAACAGCGCATCCGCGCGCGCGGTCAGTGACGCGTACAACTCCGTCAGGAAGCGTGACAGCAGCGCGAACGGCTCCCGCTGGACATGCTGATGCAACAGGCTCACCCCACGGCCTTCGTTGATCCCGTGCCTCTGTGACCGAGCAAAGGATCACGCGAAGGCCGCCCTCGCGTCCGGCGGTTACCTCCGCGAGCGATCAAGTTCGGGGGCTATTCGATCAACCAGGTCTGTCCGGACAGGGTCATCGGGCAACCGTCCCGGGTGAGCGATGTACTTCGTGAAGGCTTCCCGGCAATCGGGAACGAACGGCCACTGCTGCAGAACCTCCCCGAGGACGGCCTCGGGAAGCCAGTCGTGCCAGGCGATCTCCGACCGGTCAGGCGCCACACCCTCCGCGATGACAGCCTCGTGCACGCCCAGCCAGTACGGGCTGATCACCCCGCTGCAGAGAAACTTGAAGACAGGCCGGACCGGTGCACGGACACCGAGTTCCTCCGCCAGCTCCCGGGCAGCGGCATCCTCATAAGTCTCACCCGCGGTTACAGCGCCACCGAGCAGCCAGTTGTACTGGCCCGAGAACCGCGAAACGTGCCCCGGTCGCCGGTGCACGAGGACTCGGCCCTCTGCGTCATGGCAGACGACGGTCGCCACCCGGTGCAGCCACTTCCTGCGGATGGCCTCACCCCGGTCGACAACCCCCACCACCCGGTCCTGCTCGTCCACACGCTCCACCAGCTCACTCATAACGCCCACGATCTCAAGGCATCCGTGGTGGTGTCACTGGCAATGAGGAACCCTGGCAGCAGAAGTTAAATGCCAAGCTATGGGGCGGTCGCCAGTCGCTGGTTGAACGTGTAGATACGCCGCGCGGATGAGGCTGAAGGGGACCGCAGGTTGATGTGTGACACCGCCCCATGGATCAGTCTGGAACGCATGCCGAGAGTTAATGCCTTACCTGATGTGCCGCGCTGGGCCCGGATCGCCGCGGTAGGCGCGGCACTGACCAACGTGCCCTCCGCGCTGTGGCGGCTCTCCATCGCCGTGGGCATCCCCGTCGGGCTGGCGCAATCCGAATACGATGCGATGGACGCCCCTGGCCGGGGGTCGCTCGCCCTGGTAACCCTCAGTGTGATCTCCGAGTTCTTCGCGTTCCTCGCCCTTGGGCTCGTGCAGAGCTGGGGTGAGACATGGCCGCGCTGGGTCCCGTACCTACGCGGGCGCCGAGTCCCGGTCATGCTGGGCACCGGAGTGGCGGGGCTGGGCGCGCTGGCCACGACGGTCTTCGGCGCCCTGTTCGTCTACACGTCACTCAACGCGGACATGCAGGGCACCACCTGGGGCATCTGGCTGCTCAACATCGCCTACTCACCGCTGCTCCTCTGGGGTCCGCTGTTGGGTGTGGTTACGGTGCACTACTACCGGCGCCGGATGGCTGCCTCCCCGATGCCGGCGTGAATGCGCGACCGCCGCTGAGCGCTTTATGTGGCGATCCCCCGCCAGGTGAAGCGCTCAGTCACACCGTGACCCGTCCGGCTCAGTGCGCGCGGTGTCTCAGCCCGCCCGGCGGTTCTTCGTAGGGGGCGGTGCTGTTTCGGTTCACGAGCCAGCGTGGGTCCGGGCGCGGACGAGCGGGGCTTCACTCAGGGGTGCTCTGGCGTCAGTGCCAGGCACTGAGGGGCCGTCACCGTTGGTAGGCGGCTTTGAGTTCGAAGGTCGCGAGCGGGGCGGTATGAAGGTCAGCTGGGGCGAGAGCCCGTATTCACTCATATGAGGGTTTGCTTGTGTACTTGGTGTACCAAGGCTCGTTCTGGAGGGTTCGATGTCCGTATGGCGACGGACGCTGATGCGGTGCGACACCTCAGTGAGCAGGCGGTCGACGGCAGGGACCGCAGCTGCCTTACCCCAGTGGCTGGTTCTGCCTGGCGATGTCTCGGGAGCTGGCCCCGGGAAGTGTGATGACCCGAAGGTTCGTGGGTGAGGATGTGGTCCTCTACCGCACCGACGACGGCGAACTGCACGCCGTTCATCCCTACTGTCCGCACCTCGGGGCCCACTTGGGAGGCGGTAGGGTGGAGGGGCAGAACCTGGTGTGTCCGTTTCACCGCTTTGCCTTCGCCCCCGACGGCCGATGTGCCCACGCCCCTGGCGGCCCGGCCCCCCGCGCCCGGTTGAGCCACCACACCGTAAGTGAACGCAACGGCTTCATCTTCATCTGGCATGAGCACCGCGGTGCTTCACCCAGCTGGCATCTGCCCCAGGAGTTCAGTACGGAGGTCCCCCCCACGGCCGTGTGGACGGGAGAGGCTCTCACGCACGTCCAGGAGGTCACTGAGAACGCAGTGGACTATCGGCACCTGCCAGTGATGCACGGCGTCACTGTCCAAGAGCGGATCCCGCCAACGACCGAAGGGCCCTTCCTCCGCCTGAGCCTGCGCCTCACGCCACAGCGGTTCCCCGCGATCGGGAAGGTCGTCGGCGACTACGCGTTCCAGATGGCTGGGCTGGGCTGTTTCCGTACCGAAACCAACCTGCCCCCTCTGGGACTCGTGGTCTACACCTGGGCCATGTTCACACCGACCGAGCCCCGGCGTACGCGTCTGCTGCTGGCAACGGCCTGTACCCCCGCAGATCGGCCACACCACTCGGTGGCGTGGATCACGCGGCACTCACTGCATCGCTGCCTCGCCCGAGCCGTTCTGTGGGCTGGGGCCAGAGCCCTCAGACAAGACATGCCGGTCTTCAACACCAAACGCTATGAGCCCCGCCCCCGGCTCGCCGCGGGCGACGAGGCGATCGGCCTCTACCGGCACTGGGCCCGTCAGTTCTACCCGGACATCCACGGAGGCTGCTCGGGTGCGCCCACGGCGCCTGACGGCGCGACGCCGCAAAAGACTCACCGTTACACAACGTAATGAACGACACCCCAAGTCACACAACTGCGAACCCCTTTGCCGTCGTGGGTACTGGGCTCAGTCGACAGGCGGCAGCCGCGATGCTGCGCCGCGCGGCCCTCAGCGGCGCCCTTCGCCAGTCGGGTCTTGACTCAGGCGCCATCTGCAGTGACCGCAAGGCGCCTGCCGCAAAGCTTCCGCTCCCCAGGACAGAGAGAAGCGGCCAGAGGACATGACGACACCGGCAAGCACAAGCAACAGCCGTCCACCCAGCAGCCGCGTAGCGGTGGTGACAGGCGCCGGGCGCGGCATCGGACGTGCCATCGCCCAGGAACTGGCTTCCGCAGGCCACCACCTCGTACTCTGCGACAAGGACGGCGCACCTCTTATCGAAGTGGCCGACACGCTGGGCCCCGGCCACCGCTATGTGACCGCGGACGTCACGGACCCCGAAACCTCCCAGCGCCTTGCCGCTGACGCCCTGCGCCACTACGGACGTCTCGACGTGTGGATCAACAACGCCGGGATTCTTCCCACAGGCCCGCTGCGTCAGCACCCGCGCCACCTGGTGGACCACACCATCGCCGTCAACCTCACCGCCGTCTGCGACGGCAGCCAGGCAGCACTTTCCATCATGCTCGAACAAGGCAGCGGGCACCTGATCAACATCGCGAGCGCCAGCGCGCTCAAACCCGTGGCCGGCATGGCGACCTACAGCGCCACCAAAGCCGGCGTCCTGGCCCTCTCCGAAGCCCTCCGCCGCGAAGCCCGCCCCTACGGCGTCCACGTCAGCACCGTCCTGCCGTGCCTCATCGCCACACGGCTCGCTTCCGGCCTCCAACTGCCCTTCAACCGCACCCCCCTGCCGCCCTCCGCCGTCGCCGACACAGTCCTGCAACTGCTCAACCACCCAGCCCCACACCGCTACGTCCCCCGCTGGCTCGGATGGGTAATGAGCGGGACCGCCCTCGTCCCCACCCGGCTGCGCGACCATGCCGACGACCTCTTGCACACCGACGACATCGGCCTTAACCCCGCTCCCGACCGCGCCATCTACCAGGCGACCCTGCTCCGCGACAGTGAACCGGACGCCGACATGGCAAAGGCGCCTCCCTCAGACACGTAAGTGGGACCTACTGAAGGCCCGTTTCGGCGCACCGGAGGGCACGGGCGAGCAAGGGGGGAGCCAGCGCGAAGGGATCCGTTCTCAACGCCCGGGCTCCAGCAAGAGGCCATGGTTCCAGGAGGCACTGGAAACACAAGTAGCGACCCTAGGCCACGACCAGCGTGTGCACATGCCGCACCAACCGGCGCGGGGCCAGAGGCCATCGCCGCACTGAGTGCGCACTGAGTAGGTGCGCTGCACCGGCCGACTCGCAACTGCGCACCCACCACCAGCATCGTGATGCGAACCGGTGATGCGCCGCACCCTCCGCTGCTGCCCGGTGTGCACCGGGCGCGCCGCATCGGGTGCGCCGCATCGCCCGATCTGCACGGCGTGCGGGCACGGAGAGTGAGGTGGTGTGGATGCGCCGGGCGGCGGCTGACCCCTTGACCATCCTCTGGTCCTCACTGAGTCGCTCCCCTTGACCACGTTCTGCGGAGCGGGTGTTTCTCCTGGACATCGCCCGCTAGAGTCCATGTTTGCCCGGTATGTGTCCGTGATGCGGGCCGCGGTGCGATGTCCGATGGGGTCCGGTGGGCGATGTGGCGCACCGTCACGATGGGTGATCTGGTGCGGCCGGAGATGCGTCGCATCGTGTGCACCGCCGGCCGTGATGCGCACCGGATGCACGCCCGCCGCACCGCACCGCCGTGGATGACGATGCGGCGCACCGAGTGCGCAACCGGGCGGTGCGGTGTGGTGCGGGGCCTGCCGGAGGCGTCGGTGTTCAGCCGGGTGCGGGACGTCTGCGGCCTTCGGTGAGCGTCTGCTGATAGCGGCCGGGGAGAAGGCGCGGGTCACCTGTGGGGACAGTGGAAGCCCTGGGGGCCTGCTCCTCCCGGCTCGGCGGTGCGGGTCTGCGGTGGGTTGTGTTGCTGGTCACGGACAAACCGGCAGCGTCAAGGGGTGAACCGGAACATATCGAACGGCTGCGGGATAGGGTTAGCGAGGTTGAACAGACGTTGGTCAGGGGGTGCCTCGTCACGGTGGCCACCGGTCCGTACGCCGCGGCGCCCGGGCCGGTCCAGCCCACCGATCCGGCCACCGGCCGGAGGAATTCGAGGATCCGATGACCGCCACCACCCCGCCCGAGCAGCCCCGCCCGGCCTCCGCGGACAACCACGTCGAGCCGCCCGCCACTGCTGCTCCCACCTCCTCCACAGACCCCTCCACCGCCCCCTCCGCGCCCCATTCCCCGGGACTGGGCGTTTCCGCAGGTCAGGCCCGACGGTCAGGGGGGGGCGCAGGTCCGACAACCCTCATGCCCAAAGGTGTCCTCAGCACAGGAGGACTTCAACCGAGCCTCGACGCAAGGAGATCCTGCAAGCACTGGGGATCTTTCAACGGGCGACGCCAGATCAGCTGTGGAAGCTCACCCGCCCGGGCAACAAGCACGACAAGCTCACGCGGGACAACCTCCTGGATCTGGAGGACCACCACCTGGTGCGGATCGAATCGGTCCAGGAAGACCAGCGACAGGTATGGGTACTCACCGCCCGAGGACACCGCGAAGCGAAGAAACTGCTGGAGCCGAAGGGCATACGGATCTCCGAGCTGCGCAAGGAGGAGTACGACCCAGTCACCGGGGAACTGCTCGGCACCGGCTACGACGACCACGCCGCGGAGCGGGAAGCGCGGCGGCCGGTGTGCTCGCGGTGCGGGGCGAAGTTCAGAAGCCGTTGTGTATCTCCACCGTGAGTTATCCGTGCTGGTGGTTGCCGTGGAGGAGGCGGAGGCCAGGCGAGGAGACAGGCGGGTCCGATTGACCTGGTTCATCGGCGAACATCCACCCCAAATCGTCAGCGAAATCCGGTAGATCTGCGTGGGGTGCAGTGTTCCGCCCCGGATGAGGCACGGCTCGACCGCCACGGTGTACGCGGCCGGAGGTCGGGACCGCTGGCGGCAGTCACCGCCTCCGACCAGCCCTCACCGCAGACGCCGCGGCGGTGGGCCGGCTCCTGGCAGCCGCGTGCGTTGCTACTGAGGTTGGTCAAGCACGGCTTGACCGGGGGGCTCGTCCTGGTGAGGGCGGGGTGGATGACCGAAGAGGGGTGCCTCGTTCAGGTGGCGCCCTTGGGTGTCATTGCGTTGGTATCCGTCATGTGAGTGACGTTCAGCGGGTTTAAGTGCCCCCGTGCTGCCATGAACCTCCTCGAATCCTGACCCGTAGTCGCATATGCATTCGGCATACCGTTCGGGCGTTCCGCACTGCGCGGCCGACTTCCGGCCGATGTTTTGACTTACGGGTGATCACATCAGTACTCCTGGTAATGCCGGAGCAGCCGTCGTCACGGGTTGAGGCCCGTCGCCCAGCCAGCCGTTCGTCAAGGGCGTGGAACCGGCGCTTGGCACACATCCCTGCCGCGACCGCCCTCTATTGGGCGTGCGCGGCAGCACCCCCATCTGAGCAAGGAGTTTGTGATGTCCTCGATGCGTAGCCGCCTGGCGGCTCTTGTGCTGGCTGTGGTGGCCGGTGGTTCGGTGCTCGGCCAGGCGTCGGCGGCGGTGGCGGACGACCACCACGGCCACGGCCATGGTCTGGGTCCGCTGCCGGTCGCGATCGTCTCCCCGGCTCCGGGCAAGATCACCAAGGAGCACAAGGTCACCGACACCTATCAGTACGACGCCAAGGGCTCCGGCTCGTCCTCCGAGGAGTCCTCCGGCTCCTCCGCGCCGGCGCCGTCGCAGCCCGAGCCGGGGCCGGTGACGAACCTGAAGGACACCGCCAACTCCGCCGCGCAGTCGGTGACGTCCGGTGCGGGTTCGACCGTCGACTCGGCCCTGAAGTAACCACCGTCCGTCCGTCACGCGGGGGGCGGCCCCGGCCGCCCCCCGCCCCGTTGAGAGAGGTGAGCGCGTGATCGTGAGCGGTGAGAGCAGGACTGGGCCGGGTGGCCGGAAGCGGATGCTCTGGGTGGCCTTGACGGTGGTGTCGGCGGTTCCGCTGTTGACCGTGCCATCAGAGGCGCCCGCGCAGGCTGCCGCCCCCAACAGCTACGAGGTGGTCGCGGAGACCACGAACTGGACTCCGCCGGAGGGCGTGACCACGGCCAAGGTCTACCTCTGGGGTGCCGGCGGTGTCGGCGGCGGAGGAGGAGGCGGCGGCGGGGGTGGCGGAGGAGAGGCCTACGGCTTCGCCGCCAGGGGTGAAAAAGACTCGATGGGTGACACCGGTGGGGGCGGTGGTGCCGGCGGTGGTGGGGGCGGTGGTAGTGGTGGCTCTTACCTCGTTTGTGAGCTCAAGGTCGACCACGCCCATACCTACCGGGCCATCATCGGCTCCGGCGGTACCGGCGGGAAGGGCGGACCGGGCGGCAAGGGTGGTGCCCACGGCACCGGTAACTTGGGCAAGGACGGCAAGAGCGGCGAATCCGGAAAACATGGTGCCGTCAACAGGGACCAGCGTGAAACCCAGTTCTGGAAGAGCACCCGGACGCTGATGGCAGAGGTCTCCAGCAGCCACGTCGGCAGCGCCGGACTCGAAGGTACGGCGGGCGAAGGCGGCGGCATCAGCGGCAGCCACGGGAATGGCGGCCCTTCAGGCAGCGGCGGCAAGGGCGGCAACGAACCCTTCCCCGGCCGGTGCACGGACGGCAAGAAGATCGACAGCGTCCGGGGCACGGCCGGCCAGCCCGGGCAGACAGGCCGGGACGGCGTACGCGGCAAATCTGCCTCGGAGGACAGCGCAGGCGGCGACCTCGCCTTCGGTGGCGCGGGCGGTGCGCCGGTCAAGAAGGAGGGACCGTACGGCCTGAAGCTGCCCGAAGGCCGGTCCGTGGGCGGGCAAGGCGGTCGAGGCGGCAACGGAGGCGCAGGAGGTCACGGCGCGATGACCAGCAGTACACACGCCCGCAGCGGCGCAAAGGGAAACAACGGCGACTACGGCCAGCGCGCCGGCAAGGGATACATCATCATCACCTGGTAGCCGGCCACCACCAGCAACACCGCAGTCAGCCGCGACGGTCACAGGGGGGGGGAGGGAACGAGGCGGACGGTCCAGGGTGGAGCCGGATACGGAGGGGCGGTTCGGTCGGGGGGGCGGGGGTTTGAGCACCCGCCACTCGGCCACCGGTTTCGTCAGTAGGCGCGTTGCGGAGCTGGCCCACTTCCGACGCAAACGGCGGTGATCTTGCGCGGGTGTCACCCTGTGGGTGAGTCCGGGGTCGTAGAGCTGCGCGGGGTGATGCCCCGAGAGGACGATCGGCGACCGTGGCCCGTACCAGACCCTGCAGTTCGTGCTTCATCTCGTCGTCACCGCGTACCCGGGGACGGGAGGCCGGTGACGCGGACACCGAGCGGGTGCTGGCGTCGGACTGGCAGATCCGGTTGCAGGCGTTGCTGCGCGCCCATCCGGAGGTCATCGACGAGCTGCGGCGGGTGCTGCATACACGGCTCACGCCGTCGCTGGACCCCGAGGAACAGGCCCGCGTAGGGGCGATCGTGATGAGGGCGGAGGCCTCCGGCGGCGGGCGGATGTACCAGGCCGGACGCGACCAGCACATCACGGAGAAATGAACCCGCCGGAACAGCGCGGTCCCGACGCTGAGGAGTCACGGCTGGAGGCCCGCGCGGCCGACCAGGCCCGGATCTACCAGGCCGGACGCGACCAGTACGTCACCGAGCGGGACCTGCACCTGCACTACGAGGACGGCGTACGGCGGGCCCGCCGGGCCGAGCCTGCCGGGGCTGCGGACGACGAGTGCCCGTGCCCGGGCCTGGCCGCGTTCGGTCAGGACCAGGCCCGCTGGTTCTTCGGCCGGGCACGGTGACCGCGGATCTGCTGGTCCGCCTCGACGACCGGATGCGAGGCGGCGGCCCGCTCATGGTGGTGGCTCCTTCGGAAGCGGGCAAGTCCTCGCTGCTCAGGGCCGGGCTGTTGCCCGCACTCGCCCGCGGCGCCCTGCCCGCCGCCGGGTCGGCGGACTGGCCGCGCCTGCTGCTCACCCCCACCGCACACCCCTTGGCGTCCCTCGCCGCCCGGCTGGCCGACGTCACCGGCGCCGATCCACCCGGTGCCGGATCCGCGGACGCACAGACCTGCGGGGCGCTGCTGAACGCGGCGGGCTCGGAGCAGTCCGGCAGCGACCGCCGGGCGCGCAGCCGTCCGATCGTGGTCGTCGACCAGCTGGAGGAACTGTTCACCCTGTGCACGTCCGAGCGGGAGCGGCGCGACTTCCTGGACGTGCTCGAACGCTTCACGAGGGCGGACGACGAAGCCGCGGACCCGGCCGGCCTGGTCGTACTCGGGCTGCGCTCGGACTTCTACACGCCGTGCACCCGTCACCCGTGGCTTCGGGCCGCGCTGGCACGGCCCGCTTCTCCTCGGACCCATGGCCGACAGCGAGCTGCGGGAAGCCATCGTATTCCCGGCCCGGGCGGCGGGGCTGGAGTGGGAGCCGGGCCTGGTCGAACTGCTGCTGCGCGAGATCGGCACGCGCTCCTCGGGCGGTCAGGCGAGCGGCCCGCCGGGCTCCGACCCGGCCGGTCATGAGGCCGGGCGCCTACCGTTGCTGGTCCACGCTCTGCGCGCCACCTGGCAGCAACGCCACGGCCGTACGCTCACCGTGGAGGGCTATCGGGCCACCGGCGGCATCGACCGCGCGGTCGCCACCACGGCGGAGAACCTCTTCACCGGCCTGGACAGTACGCAGCGGCGGAGCGCTCGCCAGCTGTTCCTGCGCCTGGTGAGGATCGATGCCGACGCCGAGGACACCCGCCGCCGGCTGTACCACCCGCATCCGCAGGACACCGGGGGAGACTCCGCCGCCACGACGGCGATAGGAGCGGGCGCGAGAGCGGGACGCGGGCCTCTCGCGCCAGGTCGCGGAGCGGGCCGACGAGCTGAGGGCGAGCGATCCGGCCCTCTCGATGCAGCTGGCCCTCGCCGCCTACCGCTTCTCCGACACCGAGGCGGCACGCAACAGCCTCCTCAGCTCGTTCACCGGGCCCTACCCGGAGCGATTCGTCGCAGAGCGCGAGATCGCGGGCCTCGCGGTCAGCCCGGACGCCCGGCAGGTCGCCACGGCAGCCCCCGACGGAACGGTGGAACTGTGGGACACCGACGGGTCGGCCGATCAGCAACCCGTACGGATCACGGGTCCCAGCGACTTCGGGGCCCCGGGGCCGCCGATGGTGTTCCACGCCCAGGGCCGTCTGCCGCCTTCAGCCCTGACAACCGCCTCGTCGCCGTGGGAACCAGTGCCGGGACCCTGCACATCTGGAACGTGGCCCCCGACACGGTGGCACGAAGGATCTGCCAGGCGGCCGGCACGTCCATCACCCGAGAGGAATGGACACGCTACTTCCCGAGCATCCCGTACCGGCCCCCTTGCCCTTAGCCCCCTCACCGACCAGCGCTGGGAGGAGACCACCGCGCGGGGCGGCGCGTGGAAGGCCGGCGACTTGTCCGTGTGCGGGAGCTGCCACGCCGACGACGTCGCCCGCGAGAAAGGCGCCGCCGAAGCGCTCTGGGAGCCGACCCCACCCCGGAGCCGGAGCCGGAGCCGGACGGCCGCGACCAGGTGCCGGGCAAGCCGCGCCGCGGCCTGTTCCGCCGACGGGACTGACCAGGGCAAGCCGAAGATGCCCCTGGGCAAGTTCTCCATCGTGGCGGCTTGCCCAGGCGGCCGGCCCCGACTACACCAGGGCGGCGGCCACGGTCTCGAGGACGGCGAGCTGTTGCGGGCCGATGGGTACGTCGGCCTGGTGCAAGGAGCGCAGCGTGGTGCCTTCGGCGCACAGCCTGCACAGCCCGACTACCGGTACCGCACCGGCGCCGAGGAGGGTGTGCGAGGTGGTGCTGTCGTAGACGGGCCGGTAGCAGCCGGGGCAAAGCCGGCAGTCCTCGGGCTTGTCCGCCGGCGGCGCGTCCGGGCCGAGGAGCGGGACGATCCGGCAGACGTTCTCCCCGGCTTCGGCCCACAGCTGCATCGGAAGCTCCGCGCGACGCTCGAAGACGACGTCGGCGTCCGGGCCTTCGGTGGTGCGGACCCGGGCGAGCGTCCCGACGCCCTCTTCGGGGTAGCGGGGGATGAACACCAGGGCGGTCTCGAAGGCCGGCCCCTTCTCCACGGAGATGCCGTGCGGCCGGCCCGTCGCGAGAGCCGTGCCGAGCTCGTCCAGGCCCTGCCCGTTGTCGTCGTTGCGCAGCCGCAGTGGCCGGACAGCCGGGAGGCCGTCGACCTCGGCGGGCGAGGACGTGATCAGGATGCCGTTGCCGGACCGGCGCACGTCCAGGTGGTACATGCCCTCGGTGGAGTGGAACGCGGTGCCGAACCACTCCGTGGCCGACGGGTCGTTCCCGCCGCGCGAACGGCGCGGTTTCTGCCGCTTGTGACGTCCCATGGTGCCTCGCAACGTGGCCCTTGCACGGGCCGAACGGTCCGCCGAACCCCTCAACCGGTAGCCCTGCCGCCCAGGCACGCCCCACGTCTGGAGATCACCTGTCCGGCCTCGCCCGCGATGCACCCCGGCCCGGCGGAGTGCTGCACCGGGAGGAAGGGCCACGGGAAGCTGGAGGGTTGCCCCCAGCGGGGGCTGAGGGTGTGACTGAAACCGGGATCCACCCATCGCGCTTATCAGATCTATCACCTGTCAGGAAGTTGCGTCCGCGGCGAAGAACAGTGGGAGCGGGACGCCGTGGAGCACACCTGATTTCCAGCCTTCCGCACACGCAGTGAGGTTCGACTGCGACAGCCCATCAGTGTGCTGCACGGGCTCAGGGCCTGACGCCCTGGCCCGGACCGACCGCTGGCATGGTCGGCGGGCCGGCACATGACGGCCCCTTTCCGTCACCGGTTGCCTCGCTGTGACGTCCTCGACTCAGGAGGACGTCACAGCGAGGCCCCGAGGATGACTCCGGCCCGGGCGACGAACCCATTCGAGCAGACCGGACCGGCACCGCATTTGTTTCAGGCGCGTGCGGGCCAGAGCAATCTGCCCCGGATCCCCGGACTGCGGTTTCTCGCACTCACGATCCAGGCGCGGGTGCCAGGGCCTGTCCGGCTGATCACGTGACCTCTCATGGTCGGCCTGACCAGCGTCGATGTCAGTGGTGCACAGTACGCTCCGGGGATGCGAGCTTCAGGAACATTCACAGTTGTCGACTTCACGCCCGCCCCGGTACCCAGCCCGGCGATCGAGACCGCGGTGCCCGTTGGCATCGCCACGATGGACAAGCAGTTCGAAGGCGAGGTCGCCGGGCGGTCGGCCACGCTGTTCACCTCCGCATTTGACCAGTCCACAAACACAGGCACCTACATCGCCATGGAGTCCTTCGAGGGGGCGTTGCACAGCCGGGCGGGCACCTTCAACTTCGCGCACTCCGCAACGATGTCGGGCGGAAGCAGGCAAGGCGAGTTCTTCGCCGTCATCGTCCCGGGCAGCGGAACGGGCGAGCTGGCCGGGATCACCGGTACCGGAGGCATCGCGATCGACCCTGACGGCACGCACCGGATCTGGTTCGATGTGGACCTCGATCAGTAGCTCAGCAGGTCACGGGCGGAGCCACAACCGGATCGGGGCCACAGTGACGGTGCCGTGGTAGACGTAGGCGCGCTTGTCGAACCTCATCGCCACAGCCCGGAGTTCTTCAGAGCGTTGATCGTCCGCTCCACTTCGTTCCTGCGCTTGTAGATCGCCTTGTCGAAGCCGGCGGGTCGGCCACCCCTGCTGCCGCGGGCTTGCCGGTTGGCCCGCTGGTTCTTCGGTTCGGGGATGGAGTGCTTGATCTGACGACTTCGCAGGTAACGGCGGTTTCTTCGGGACGAGTACGCCTTATCGCCACCGAGATGGTCGGGCCGGGCGCGCGGGTGTCCGCCGCCCGCACGGCCGACGCGGATGCGCTCCATGACCGGGATGAGCTGCGGGGCATCGCCCCACTGGCCAGGTGTGATCAGCAGAGCGAGGGGACGGCGGCCACCTTCCCCGGCGAGGTGGACCTTGCAGGTGAGGCCGCCCCGGGAGCGTCCGAGCCCCTCGTCGGGGCGGTGCTGGTGTGACGGGCTGCGGCGCGCTGACGGTCTGCCGCGCGGCGCTCCGCGGGTGTCAGAGGGGGTGGGCTTACAGGGGCACCGGCTTGCTCGGTGTCCTTGTCCCAGGTCCAGTAGGCCAGGTGCCAGTGCTCGCTGATCCACAGCTGGACTCCATCGACGTTGCGCTTCTGTGGGGCGAAGACCTTCCAACGTGCTCCCACGGCCAGTACCTGCATGCCCACCTGCACGCCCTCCGGCAGGGAGGGGAACGCGTTGAGCAGGAGCACCTCGATCTTCCGGCCGCCTGTCACCGGCGGAACCTGGACAGCCAGCACGGCGTAGGCCTTGCCTCCGGCCTCGCCGGTGCGCGTGACCGTGCCGTGCACGGCCACCGGGTGCTCCAGCCTGCCGCCGTCGGCAATTCGCTGGTGCAGCCGGGCGAGTTCCGGCTGACTGGCGCCCCGAAGACGTCCGTGATGCGAGCCCCGGCCCGCCTTGCGAGCGCGAGACCGGCCGAGATGAGCGTCGATCGAAGCCGTTCCGTCCGCCGGCCGAACCGGCGAGTGAGCCCCGGTGCCTGCTCGGCGAAGGTCTTGCGCGGACAGGAACGCTCCGAGCAGACGAACCGGCGCACCTTCAACGCCACCACGACAGACTTGCCCGCCGTCGGCAGATCATGAGGAAATCGCAGATAGGAGCCATGTATGCGCTCCGGCAGGTGCCCACAGCCCGGACATGTTGCCTGCCGGGCAGTACTCAGGGCCTCCACCCGGACGACCATGCCGGTCGACTCGACCGACTCCACCAACACGTTCTTCAGCGAGGGGAACAGCAACTCTTCGAGCTGCGGCTGTACTTCGTTCACGGCGCAGCACTGTCGACCACACGGCACACCGGCCGGGCGATTTCCGGGCTATTGCAGCCAGCCTCACGAGGAGATCGACAGTCACGCTGCGTACGCGACCACACGAAGTGGCGCGGTGGCCCGCTGCCGCCACGCGTCGAAACGCCATGGGTGACTGTGCTCCTGCAGCAGCCGGATGCCGATCGTGAGCTCTAGCAGCGGGCGCCCCTCCGATGCCACGTGTGTGCAGGCGAGGTCTTCAGCGGTGAAGTGGAGTCGCAAGGTCCACGCGTGAGTGTTGCCGTCGACGTTCGTTTCGGATGAGCCCGAGACAAGTCGATCCCCCAGGCGCTCTGGCCGAAACTGGTGAGGCGCCACCACCGGAATTCACTCACCATTGAGTGGGAAACGATGCGCATACGCAACAGAGAGGACCTGCTCGATTCCGTGCCATAAGAGGTCCGGGGCGATATCCGGTACGTGTGCGATGGCTGCGCGCTGGTACAGGACCACGCACAGCATCATCCTCAAGAGGTTGCAAGAAACCCAGCAGCCGAAGGATGCAACACCAATAACTCTGATCTCTAAGGAGACGACATGCGGCGCAACATCAAGCGAGTAGCCACGGTGGTCGGTGCGGCGACGGCTGCCGTCGCCATGCTGGGACAGGGCGTTGCGCAGGCCGCCCCCATCAGCCGCACGACCTCCTGCGCCAAGTTCTCCGGTGACTACACCTACTGGAAGAATAGCGATGGCTGGTACGGCTTCAGCCTGAGTGGCAGCATCACGCGCACCTGCGCGGGCAGCGCGGTCCACGGGATCCAGGTGAAGGGGGATGAGAAAGGCGGCGATGGCTTCTACTACGACTACGAGGGTCACAGCCTCAGCCAGGGCCAGTCGATAAAACTCGCCGGGTTCTACGCGTCCGGCGGCGTCAAGAACATCCGCATCGCGCTCGATTGACGCCCTTCCCACCGGGCCCGCCAGCCTGCGGGCCCGGGCCAGTGGCCGGCCGTCTCGCTGAACCTGCCCGCGCACGTCACCGCCGTCGCATTCCACGCGGAGACGGGGCAGCTGGACCTGCGCCGGATTCGGCCGCGTTCGCCACTCAGCTCCGGCTGACCAGCTCCCGCGGATCGTCACCGCGGCGAACAATGCGGTCGGCACCCAGGTAGTTCATGCCGTCCGAGTCCTGGCCCCGGCGCGTAGGACCTCTGTCTTCGACACCGTCGAGTCGATGAGTTCGGGTTCTGGTCCACTCGTGTGGACTCAGCCGAAACTGCGGCGCCCATGCGACAGCTGACCCAGTGCTCCGCAGGTGAGGCACCTACGTCTGAGGTACATGTCAGCGGGCGCGGACGGCACCACACGAAGTGGACCAGAACCCGTTCTTGTGTACAAAGCCACCCCGCCGAACGGATTCATAGAGTCACTGTGGCCGACCCGTCGGACGGTCGCGGCCCTTTTGGTGTTGTTGCTCCAGACCTGCGCGGGCACCCGCAGGACCGGCATGTGGACCGGCATCCTCTTCTGCGGCCTGCCACTGGCACCAGCCCGCAGCCTCCAAACGCCGGGAGAGCGCCTGCTCACGTTCATGCCGTGACCCGCAGGGCCTGGAGCGCGTGCCGGAGTGACAGAGGCAGTGGTCTGGGTGCTGTCCGGCGTAGGTAGGGTCGTGATCAGCCGTTGCGGTGTTATGGGGACACCGCAACGGCTGGCTGCGCCCCCTGGCAGCAAGCGCCGGCCGTGACACAGCCAGCTGTGGTGCCGTTGCCCGGTGCGGGGGGCACGCCTCTTGCCGTCGCCCCAGGGGGGCGGTCTCCTGCCTCGGCTCAGCCGGTCCGTCGTTTCTTCGCAGCCGGCGCCGTCTTCTTCCCGCCGGGCTTGGTGACGCCTGCAGTGGTCTTCTTAGCGGCGGTCTTCTTCGCGGTGGCCTTCGTGGTCTTCTTGGTCGGGGCCGTCTTCCTGGGCTGGGCGGGCGCCGCCTCGCCGGTGTCTGTGTCGGCGCGGTCGATGGAGGCCTGGAGCGCGGCCATCAGGTCGACGACATTCGAGGTTGCCGGCGTGGTCGCCTCCTCTTCCATCCCGGTGGGTGCCGGCTGGTTTTCGGCCTTCGACATCACCAGCTCCCGCAGAGCGGTCTGGTAGGCGTCCTCGAGGGTGTCGAAGTCGAAGCCTTAGGAGATGCGTTCCATCAGGCTCGCGGCCATGGAGATTTCCTGCGGCCTCACCGTCACCGAGCCGGGGGGTGCCAGGCCGGCGGGGTCGCGGACTTCGTCGGGCCACGGCATGGTGTGCACGGCGAGCAGGTCCCCATGGACGCGCAGCAGGGCCAGCGGCTCCCGGCTCCGGATAGTGATTTTCGCGATGGCGACGCGCTCGGTCTGTTTCAGAGTCTCGCGCAGCAGCACATACGCCTTGTTGGACGCGGCGCTTGAGGGGGCCAGGAGATAGGGCTTGTCGAGCTGGATCACATCGATGTCACCGGCGTCGACGAAGGCGAGCACGTCGATCAGCTTCTGACTCGGCAAAGGCAACTGCGCCTCCTCACGTTTCTGCGCGGGCGTTGCCGATCGGATGATCAGCTCGTTAGGGCGCAGGGGGGCTGTCTCCCTGCGCACGGTCCGGTGGCTCTCCCGGGCTTTTGGAGGCGTGTGCTTCGTTCATGACATGACGACTGGAGTGTGCGCGTGCGGCGATCGTCCAACAACAGTAGGCGCCTGAAGGTAGCTGGAATCTCGGTCTCTGTCGTTGCGGTGATGACGGTGGCGCCGGCGCCGGGTCATGCGGCCGCGAGCCACGGCTACGAGGTCTTCACCGAGGCGAGAAGTGTTTGGTCCCCGCCTGACGGGGTGGAGAGCGTCACCGTCTATCTGTGGACCGCGGGCGGGGGCGGAGGCGGGGGCGGGGGCGCCGGGGGCGGTGGTGGCGGAGAGGGCTCGAGCGCGAGCCCGACAGGCAACAATCGTGGTGGAGGCAAGGGGGCCAGAGGTGCGAGCGGCTCGGGCGGTGCGGGCGGCGGTGCCGGTTCCCTCTTCTCGTGCCCCATCCGATTGGATCCCTCCCGTTCTCCGTTGCTGGAGGTTTCCAACGGACCGGGCGGCGACGGTGGTCTTCAGGGCAGGGGCGGCAAAGGCGGGAAGGCCGGTGTCGACTTTTTCGCCGGCGACGGCTCCGCGGGAACACGCGGTACCCCGGCCCCTTCCCTCGCCTCCAGCACAACCAGCGGCCTCACCGAGATCAAGGTGGTCACTCCCGAGGCCCTGGGGGCCCGGGGAATTTCGAGGTGGTCCGATGGAGGGACAGGTGGGGGTGGGGGCCTGGCCGGTGACGGGGGAAGAGGCGGTGACGAGACTGTTCGCGACCCCGCGGATACACCTTCCAAGGGCGCGCAGTGGTTGGTCGGGCAGCCCGGGCGCCACAGCTTCGACTGCAGGCTCCTGAAGGCCGGTACGGCCGGACACCCCGGTATGGCCGGGACCTTTTACGGCGGCCAGGGTGGTGAGGGAGGAACCCTGACCGGTGCCGCGATCACCCTGCCCGGTGGTGCCCGGTATGCGCCCCCCGCCGGGACCGGCTACGGTGGCCACGGCGGACAAGGAGGCTTTCCGGGGCACGGAGGCTCAGGAGGTGTCCCCGGCAACGGCAGCCACCCCGGCGGAAACGGACAAGACGGCGTCCCCGGCTCGCCTGGTCGACCCGGCATGGCCGTTGTCACCTGGTAGCCCACACCGCCCCGGGCGGACGGGCGGACGCCAGTATGTCCTCCGCACCGGCGTGCGGTGAGTTCCTCGATGCGGGAGCGGGGTTCTCCGGTCTGTTCGCCGACGTCACGTTCGCGGGCATCGACGTACTCCAGGAAGGCCTTGCTCTGCGGGTTATCTGCAATGGGATGATCACCGGGAACCCGGATGGTCCTACGTGCCCCCACAGCACCCTCTACATCCCCCAACCCGCCAAGCCGGCGACTGGGCCGAGGTTCTGAGGGCGCGATGGGGCGGCTGGGCCGCTGCTCTCTGATCTTGCCGTTGCTTCGCCACCCCGGTCTCCTCCGCTCCCGCCCGCCAGGCGGCAGGATGGGCGGATGGCGATGAGCGAGACGGAACTGCTGGCCCTCCTGCGTGAACTTGACGACCCCGAACGGCTGGAACGGCCGCTGCACTACGACCGCGCCGCGACCGGCGTCTCGTTCGGCGGTCTGGTGCGCCGGCTCGAAGCGGACTTCGGGGTCCCGTGCGAGTCGGAGCGGGACAGCCAGGACTCCAGCGAGTACGGGCGCGTCCGCGTGCCCGCGGACGCGACGGTCTGCGGGACGCGGATCGTGGTCTGTGTGAGCAAATTCGGCTCCCTCGCCGAGGTCTGCGCCGATAATCCGGGGGCCTTCCTCGGCACGGTCGAGGCCCGCGAGGAGGGGGCGCTGGACCCCGGAGACCTCGCTACCGTGGAGCGGGCGCTGGCCGAACTCGGCTACGTGAACGTCCCTGAGGAACTGCTGGAGAGCGACTACGAGGGCCCCAGCGCGTTGGAGCGCTTCGCAGCGCGACCCACCTGGTGGACACGGTTCTTCGGCACGGTCTGGTGATCCACCCGCCCGGCGGGCACGCTCAACCCACTGCTGCGCCCGCCGCCGGGCACACCGGTGTAGACCGTGGCCTGGCCGCCTCCGCCTGCCAGTGGCCAGTTGTGATTCCCTGCTCGTGGCCTTTTAGCGGGAAGTTAACTGGCCACGACTTTCACTAAGGGTGACGAGATTACCTGGCGCGGTGAAGCCGGGCTGTGCGGTGGAGTCGCGCTTTGCATGACACGGACCGTTCCGCGGTCGACGCCGAACGACCTGCTCCACCCCTATCTTGATCACTATGAGCGTTGACATCACTCCGTTTCGTATCCAGATCCCGCAGGCCGATCTGGATGATCTACATGACCGTCTGGCCCGCACGCGATCGCCGTATCCGGTGCCCGGTACCGGCTCGGACTGGGACCGGGGCATCCCACCGGCCCACCTTCATGAGCTGGCCGCCTACTGGTCGGACGGGTTCGACTGGCGGGCCCACGAAGCCAGGCTGAACACCTTCCCGCAGTTCTTGACCGAGATCGACGGGCAGACCATCCACTTCCTGCACCTGCGTTCGCCGGAACCGGACGCCATCCCGCTCCTGCTCAACCACAGTTACCCGACCTCCTTCGTGGAGTTCTTGCAGACGAGCGGCCCGCTGACCGATCCACGCGCCCACGGCGGAGACCCAGCCGACGCGTTTCACATCGTCATCCCCTCACTGCCCGGCTTCGTCTTCTCCAGCCCCCTGTCAGCACGCGGCTGGAACCTCGAACGAACCGCGACGGCCTTCGGCGAGCTGATGACCCGCCTGGGTTATGAACGCTTCGGCGTGGAAGGAGGCGACCTGGGCGCCGGCGTGACCGGCCGGATGGCGATGCTCTTCCCCGACCGGGTCATCGGCGCACACACCCACGGAGACCGGCTCCAACTCGGCATGGCCGGAGAAGACCTCCCCGTGCCCGACGGCCTCAACGCCGAGGAACGCGCCGAGCTCGAAACTGCGCAACGCAGCTGGTCGCAGATGAAGGGCTACCGGGTCCTGCACTCCACCGAGCCCAACGCCCTGTCTGCCGGCCTGGCCGACTCCCCGATCCTGCAGCTGGCCTGGATCGCCGAAAAACTCGCCGAATGGGCCAACCCCGCTACACCGCTCAGTCGCGAGGACGTCCTGATCACCGCCAGCCTCTACTGGTTCACCCGCACTGGACCCGCAGCAGCCGACTTCTACTGGGAACTGGCCCACGCCCCCAACAAAGGCTGGGGCGAACCGTCGGACGTTCCCAAATGGGCGCCTCGCTGTTCTACAGCAACCCGCTCGTCCGCAAGGTCCTCCACCCCGGCGGCGGGCCGTCCTTCCTCCGCGAGCACGCTGAAGGCGGACACTTCCCCGCCTTCGAAGTTCCCGACCTGTTCATCGACGACATCCGCGCCTTCTTCCGCCAGCTCCGCCGCTGATACCAGCACGGCGAAGGCCGCGCTCAAGTGAGGAGCCTGCACCTGCGACCTGCCGCACCGATTCAGACTTCACCACCAACCCGAAACACACCCACGTACGGCCACTTAGCGTCACGGCGCTAAGTGGCCGTACGTGTGACGAACCTGCTGGTGATCGCTAGGGGGGTGATGCGTTGACCTGCGGATCTAGTGATCGTCATAGGGATTTTGCTGTGGCGTGACGCGGTTCTGGGTCAGCGTTGGTGGGGGAGTGGGGGCCGCTGCGCGTCTTTGTCTGCGGAACGGTCGAATGCTCCGGGCTGGGCGAGGTCCTCGAGGAGTTCGTCGATCAGTTCCCGGGTGACGTGTGGCATGACGTAGACGTGGCTGTAGTCATGGCGGATTCCGCCGCGGTTGAGTGGTACGCAGGCCAGTGAGTACTTCTGTGTGATCTCAGCCCGCGGCTGCTGGAACCAGACGCTGAGTGCGTGGTCGCCGTGACCGACCTCGATTCCGTCCTCGGCCCAGGGCTCACCGCGTTCCCGCAGCTGTTCGCTCAGCCGGCGCAGGCGTTCGGCTGTGTACTCGGCGATCCGCAGGACCTCGGCGGCCTGCCGTACCTGCTGCTCCTCGCTGAACTGGGCGAGGTGGTTCCACATGGCCAGGGAGGCGAAGCCGCTGCGGGAGCCGGCGAAGGTGCTGTCGGGAGAGGAGACGACCGCCGGGTCGGACGGCGGGCGCAGCTTGGATCCCGCGCGGGACATGTAGATCCCGGTGGGGACGGGCGCGCCGGGGTACTTGTGCCCGCTGGTGACGATCGAGGACACCTCGGGGATCCGGAAGTCGAAGGCCGGGGGTGCAGTTTCGATGAGTCCGCTGTCGCGGGCTTTCTCCAGGTAGGGGGCGTAGGCGCCGCCGAGCGCCCCGTCGACGTGGATCCAGTACCCGTTGCGGATGCTGACCCGGGTGGGGTCATCGGGGTCGAAACGCACGGCGCGGTCGACGAGGCCGTGCCGTGCGAAGACGGGTCGCAGGCGCTCGCAGGCGCCCTGGACGTCGTCGTAGGCGCCCTTGAAGACGCTGCCGATGTTGAAGTTGACCAGGACGGGGTGGCCCTTGGCGGCGAAGAAGTCCACGAGGGCTACCAGGGCGTCGACATCGACCGTGCCCGGCCCTTCGTCGCCGCCGGTGGTCGGGACTCCGCCGAGCGGCCACCCGTTGTACGTCTGCATGCCGGTGCCGGCCACGTCGATGGGGCACTCGCCCGGGTAGAGGCTGCCGCCCAGGTCGTAGAAGGTCGGGATGTCCAGCACCCGCATCGCCTTGATGTGCGAGTAGTGGGTCTCCTGCGAGAAGAACGCTACCGGCATGTAGGCGTTGGGGTTGTCGTCGCTGTGTTGGGCCCGCAGGTAGGTGGTGCGGCAGCTGGCATCGCCGGAGACCTCGTCACGCACCAGGGCGTTGCCGTCCAGGTAGTCACGGGCGTTCCACATGGCGTACAGGTTGCCCTCGGTGCTGCCCATGGACAGCACGTATCCCCACCCGTCCGTATCCCCTGGACTGGCCGGGTCTGCGGGCAGCGGGGCGTGCCACAGGCGGGCGTAGTGCTCCAGGACCGCCCGTTCCAGCCACCGCGAGTGCAGGCTGTAGTTGCTGTCGACGAACGGGTCACCGATGTTGTTGATGTGGTATCCGAGGAAGCGCCCCAGCGCGGCGTGGCCGTCGAGCGACAGGTTCACCTGGTAGCCCAGAAGACGCTCCCGCTGCCCGCCCAGGTACCGCTCCAACTTGGCAAGGACCGCGGTCCGCTGCTCATCGGTGTAGGCCTCGCTCCCCAGCCGGTAGTCGTCGTCGGCCGGCCGTGCCGTGAGATGCCTGTCGGAGTGTTCGGTAATCATTCGATGTCCGATTCTGAGCGGCATCGCGAAACCTCTGGAAGCGGGGATCGCCGCCAGGCGCCAAGGGTCTCGGGAATCGCTCGGATCCAAGGGGGCAGATGGGTGCGCGGGCCAGCCGCCTATACGGCAGTCAACGGGCGGTTGCCAGTACTGAACTGGTCGGTCGCCTGTCGTTGAACTGCCGAAGCGGCGGCTGCCGCAAAGCGCGGGTGTCCTGTCCAGGAACTCGCGGTGCACAGGATATGCGTGACGCGCTGCCCCGATTGCTCATCCTTCTGTATGTATCTCCATCTGGTTATTTCAAGTGAAAAGCGTTTGACATCAGTTATCCAGGAGTGCCTTCGGGAGTGACGTTTCGGCAACTCCTCAGAAAGGCGGCTTTCTGTCGCAGGAGTGTGCTGTAGCCGCGTTCTTTTCCGTCCGGGACCAGTCCCGGGCGGCGTCGGCTGCGGCCTGCAACCCGGTCCGCGCCCCTGCCGTCCTCGCCCGGGCCGGCCCGGACACGCTCGCTGAACGCGACGGCGAGCAGATCGCCCTCCACGCCCAAGGGCAGCGGCCCTGGGCGCTCGCCGGCGTCGTCCGGCGCGAGGCAGAAGACCGGCTGTCCGCACCGCTCGAAGGCACCAGGAGCGGTGTCCGCCACCGCGCCTGTCCGAGGGTGCAACACCGCAACGTGTTGCACACCTGACCTGTCATTTTGTGCCGGATCTCTGGCTGCGGCGCAGTGCTGCGCCTCCGCGTCGCAGCCACTGGTACGAGACCTGGGCCAGCGCGGCTCCGGGGTCTCGTGCGGTCCAGCTCAGCCGTCTACGCCGGTGATGTCAGGCTTCGTCGTTCTCGTGGCTGTAGTGAACGGTGCTCTCTTCATCGAGGGAGGGGTGGAGTTGCGAGAGGGGGTGACTGTTGGTGTCGGACGGGCGCGGATTTCCCGGCCCGTCGGGGCCCCGGCGGAGCAGCCGGCGGGCGCGGCAGTTCTGGTGGACGGTGCCCCCGGCCTTGAGCTGGTTCGCGCGTTCGGTCGGCAACCGGTCGGCAGCCGGAGCATGCCCGGCCAGCTCTCCGGCCGCGGGAGCGGTTCCTTCCGCGGCCGCCGTGCGGGCGTCGGCCGTTCTGTCGTCGGCGTCCCAGGGAATCAGGCTTCGCTGGCGGGGTTCGGATCAGGTCAGGGCGAAGTCCAGCGGCTTGCGGGCGTTGTGGGCACCGGCGTGCGCACCGCTGCCGGCCTTCCACCCCGGCCTGTCCTTTCCACACCCCTGAACACCGGAAGGCAGCAGCATCAAGGTCGAGCTGGGGCGTAAGCGCCTTTGGGGAGTCCCGGCGCACGTCCTCGGGGGAACGGGCCTTGGCGTAGCCCAGATCGCGCAGCGCCGGCGTTTTTGCGGCCTGGACGGGCTGACCGGCGCTTCGGGGTCCCGGGTCAGACCGTCATCGATCCGCGCGTCCCCGGGCCCCGCGGTCCCCGTGGGGGACGGAGGGCCCGGGGCCGGTCGGCCGGGCTGCTCGATGCCTCCCGCCCCAGCCCGGCGTACTCCTCAGCACGCACCACCCGATAGCGGTTCCGAGCACGGTGAGCTCATCAACGCGCTCGCTCTCCAGCCGGGCTACCGCCGCCAGCCGGGCTACCGCCGCCAGCAGGGCACGTCGCTCCGCCGTGCTCTGCGCCTCGTCCTTGGCACGGAACCACAACAGCGTGTTGAGGCTGTCCCGTGCCTGCCGCGGACAGCGGGCCCTGCGTCGCGACCGCCACGTGCCACCGGGGTGCTTCGCAGGCGATCTGTGCGGCCACCCCGGTCAGCGGCTCCCGCACCAGCGCCCTGTTCACGTTCAGCGGGGCGTCGAGTGCGTCGGCCTCCGCGGCCGACTCCGGATCCTCCGGATACCCGGCCTGAGATCCGCCGCATCCAGTCCGGACTCATTTCTCCCTGACCCGTACGCTCATCCTGCCGACCGCAGGCTGTGCTCACGGGGGTTTCCTGATCCCTGGACGAGTCATGTGCGAATGATCAGTGGCGGTGGTCACCGGGAAGCGGCCGGGACGTTGACATGGGCTGTCGGCTCGTTCGTGGCCTTCGCCGCCGGGTGTGCCGTGGTGAAGGTGCAAACGCCGTCCGCACACTGGCGCTCCAGACGACCGAGGGAGATGGTCTGCGCCAGGCCGGCCATCCAGCAGGTAGGGCAGCCGCGGAAGGCGATCAGTGCCAACGGGGCCGCCAGCAGAGTGGCCGGGCCGGCGACGGGCACCAGGGCGATCGAGCCGATGATCAGGCCGAAGCCGATGGCGCCGCGTGCCAGATGGCGCGGGACGGACTTACTGGCGAAGTCCGTCCCGGGCGCGGCGGACTGTGCGGCGGCCCAGGCCTTCGCGCCCTGCACGGGCTGCACGGGCTGTATGGGGTTCACGGACGTGAGGCTCCTGCGAATGGTCGGCCGATGGTTTGATCGAGTGGTTGGCCTGTCACTGCCAGGGAGTGACGCAGTGCTGCGCGTGCTCTGTGCAGCCGCGACTTCATCGCGGCGCTGCTCAGGCCGAGCGAATCGGCGACGGTTCTGCCGGGCAGGCCCTGTACGTCCCGCATGATCAGGACCTGCCGCTGGTCACGGGGGAGGGCGCTGACCGCAGCCGCGATGCGCTCCGCCTCCAGCCTGCGCAACACCGCGTCCTCGGCGGACGGTTCCGCAGCCGCCTCCGGCTCGGCAGTCGCCTCGTCGCTCCGCGAGACAAGCAGCCGTACCTGCCGGAGGCATTCGTTACGCACGATCCGGAACATCCATGAGGCAAGCGCGCCCGTGGCCCGCAAAGTGCCGATCTTCCGATAGAGGATGATCAGCGCCTCCTGCGCCGCGTCCTCCGCGTCCTGCGGTGAGGAACACAGCGACAGGGCGAACCTGCGCACATGAGGCTGCGATTCCATGACAACGGTGGTGAGCGAAGCGACGTCGCCGTCCTGAGCGGCCTTGACCAGCCGCTCGTCCGGCCAAGTGAAGCGTTGGTTCATCTGAGACTCCTACCCGGAAGCGCTCTACAGGCAGGATGCCGGTCAGCTTCGGCCCTTGTAGCGCCGCATCAGATGCCAGCTGCACGCGCCCACGAGCAGGGCTCCGATCACTACGAGGCTGGTGACCATCATTGGTGGTTCCTCCCGGTTCTGCCGGCCCGTTCGGCCGGCACACAGACAAGAGGCAGGGAGATCCCCAAAGGATTCACCTCCAGCCGAAGTCTCTTTTGAACCCCCACTCCCACAGCCACGGCACACGGGGCGCAAAGGCCGGGAAACGACGGCGAGCACCGCGCCACGTCGTCGAACCGGCCGCGGCCAGGGGGAGGACCGGCGGGCGGTGTTCACGGCCCGCCCGGGACGCCGAGCGGCGCGGTGAACCGCGACTGCCAGCCCTTCTTCGTCAGCACCACCAGCTGGACCGCCGCCGCACAGGCGCGCAGCGGCAGCAGGCTGCCGATCGCAGCGCGGACATGGGCGGCAGCCGTCGGGTCGTCTGTACCCATAGCGACCGTGACATGGGCGGCGGGCCGCGCCCCGAAGCGGCCCCCGTACGGGCGCAACCCGGGCCACTGGGCACGGAACGCATCGACGACCGGCTGGAGTCCCGGAACGGTGACGGCGACGAAGCCGGACGCCGTCACGACCTCCTCCAAGAGCAGATCAGCTGCCGGAAAACTCGCCGCCAGGGAACGCACGCCCTCCTCGTCCTGACCCGTCAGCGCCGATTCCGGCACGAACGGGTAGAGGAGCGAGACGTGCGCCGGCACCCCACGACGCACCAGAGCAGGGTCGATACGCCACGCCGCATCGAGAAGCGGGGCGGCATCGGGCAGGACAATGACGACGGCAGTGGTCCCCGGCTCTGGCACGCCCTCATCATCGCAGGCCAGCCCGCTACTGCGCCCATTGCACTCCAAGAGCAGCGAGCTGTTGCAGCCTGTCGGTGGTGAGCTGCTCGCGCCTGCTCTTGCTATTACTGAGGAACACCCCGAGTCAGATCTCCGCGCCGTCCTCCAACTGCTCTACGTGGGCCCTGGGAACTGTCAGGGAACCGGTGCAGGCTTGTACTGCGCCAGGCCGCCACGCCCCGCTCAGGGCCGTCGTGGCCGGCTGGCGGCTGTTTCCGGCCCCGGGGCCGGGGCGAGTGGGATGACACTGATGACCTCCAGGCATTCGCGCTGCCCGCCCGTCAGGGCTGCCCAGACCTCCGGTGTCCGCTGTCGGGCGAGCCACTTCCCGATGTCCATCCCGTGCACGGTGACGCCCGGTTCGACGTAGGCGAGGATGCTTTCCTCGGCGAGGATCTCCCGCACCACGGCGTAGTGCCGCTGCCACTCCGGCGACCACGACGGGTTCCAGTCGTCATCGACCTCGCGCAGTGCTGTCTCCCACTCGGAGTGGCCCTCCAGCGCACCCGGGCGGCGCAGGTTGGACAGCCACTGCCCCACCGGCCGGCCCAGCATCGTCGCCGACCGGGGCGCGCACAGCGTCCAGCGCTGCTCGTAGTACGCCTTCGCGGCCTCCAGGTTCTCCTGGAACCGCTCATCCGCCGGGCTCCAGACCATGCTTTCTCCAGCCGCCGAGCGCGCAGGCCGCTCATCTGCCCCGCCCCGTAGGCCCGTCGCTGCTCCGCGACCCACTGCCCGAGGGGGTACGTGGGCCGGGGTCGGCGACTGCTTCCAGTAGTTCAGGTGTTGCCTTTGAGTTGAAGGAAGTTCTGCGGTCTGGCGTCTGGGAAACAGAGGGGAAACCGGCATCGGGTCTTTGTTTCTTGTTTCGCTGCTGGTGTCCAGGCTGTCTTGGGGGAACTGTTGGAAGCGGCACTTGCGTGAAGTCGGCTGCCCTGTGGACCCCGGCCTTCCCGCACGTGGGCCTGTCTCTGCCGGAGGCTCCCGCCCCAGGCACTGGTGGTCCGGCGCATGCCGAGTGTGTCCAGGTCTGTCCGGCGCTCTGCACTCAACTTGTCGGGACGTTTGTGAAGGTTGTCGAGGACCGTGCCGAGCTGCATCTCCAGGGGTTTTTCCGTGCCGCCCTGATGGCCTGACGATGCGTTTCCTGGTTCCAGGTGTTCGGTGTGTTTGCGGGGTACGTTGAGGTGGCCTTCCCGGAGCCTGGTGTGGGCGTCGTCTGAAAAAAGTGGCTCTGTCTCACATTCCCGCCACCGGGTGCTTCGGCTCACGGCAGCAGCCCACTTCGATCAGCAGGCACCGGGTGAAAGGCAGCGTAATTCCCCGTGGGCCGGTCTTCCAGTCGAGCAAGCTATTGTGGTGGGTCGGGTTCTCATCAGGTCCGCATGCGCTTATACGCAGAACAGGTGCTGCTCTGGATGTTCTTGAAACGCCAGCTGCCTGCGCACACCTGGAAGTCGATATTGCGCCCCTCGGGGAAGTTCTTGTTCTTGTACCGCCACTGGCCCCCGTTCTTGGATCCAGCGGTGTTCCAGACGGCGCCCTCGCGCACTGTGTGCTGACTAGGGCCCTCGACTATCCGCCAGACGACGACGGCGGAAAGCCCGTCTTTCTTGGTATCCAGGAGGTAGATCCAGTCGCCACCGGGCATGAAGCACCCCTGGCCGCGATCGTTCGATATGCACCGCACATAGCCGCCCGAGGGCTGCGACTTCGTACCACGATCATGCTCAAAGGTCACTGCGGAGGCGGTGCTGACCGTCAGCAGCGTGGAGGCGGCCACACCCCCGAGAACGATGGCGAAGCGGGACTTACGCGTAGTCAAAAGGACCCCCGAAGAAGTACCGGAGCACCTGCGGCAACAGACGCACGATGATCGTATTCGTTCGAACGGTTTCGCCGGGCCGTTCTGGCCCCGGCTGATCGCCTGCATGGCCACACCAACTGGTTGACCGGAGCCTACAGAGGCGGGGCGAGACTGTCACCCGTCTGCGTCTGCGCCTGCCGGGGCAAACGGACGGCCCCGGGGTGGGTGCTCGGTGATGAGTTGTCGCCGCGGCGCCCCTCGTGCTGATGGGCCTGGGAGGTCGAGCAGCAACTGTCCGCTGGCGACGATCGATCCCCAGCGACATGGCTGCTTAGCTCGGGCCGCGGAGGGCGTCCCACACCAGCTCGCCGCGTGCCACAGCCTGCCGGACAAGGGAGGAGCGCTGGTGTCACGTGAGCTGCCGAAGCTATGAGACTCACAGGCCGTTTCCACAGGTAGACGTGGAGATCTGTGAGGCTGTGAGCCTGTGAGGTAGAGCTCGCCCCCGTGCTTCCGTACGCCCAGGCCCCGCCCGTCCGGTGGATGATGGGGGCATAGGCGAGCACAACTAAGACCAGGACGGCGTCGCCGGACTGCCACGGCCGCCGGTGACGACCGCGCAGACCCGGGAGATGACGGTCGGGCCTGCGCGAGGCGATGGACGACGACGTCCGGCGCTCCGTGGCGGTGCTCGCCGCCCGGCCCGCGACGCACACGCCGCCCGCGTGGGGTGCCGCTCTGCTACAGCTGACCGGGCGCCTTTCTGCAACGCGGAGTTCGGCATCAGCCGCTCCCAGGCGTACCGGCTGCTCGACGTCGCCCGCGCCCTGCCCACGATCCACGGCGCCATCGCGGCCGGCACCGATCCGTCCCGCACCGACCCGGCCGGCGCACTCGACTACGGCCTGTCCCAGCGCGGGCCCTGATCGCCGTCTCCGGCCGCAGCGACGGCCATGGTCCGCGCCAAACAGCGCCTCCGAGATCACGCTGGACGCGACCTTCAAGTTCGCGCCGTTCTCCGCCCGCCGGGTGATCATCAACTGGGCCGCGAGTGCGAACGTGGTGGTGTCAGCGGGGTGGGCGGCAGCCGTTGAATTTCCGTGGTGAGGGTTCTGAGCTGCCTTTTTCCCGTCTGTCTCAGAACAGCTGCATCAGCCTCCACAGCAGGTCGCGGCTCTCATCTGAGTTGAGGCTGTACTGCTGCAGCGTCTTCAGTGCCGTCTCGTACTGGTCGATGTCCCACGGCTTCTCCAGGTAGAAGGCGCTGGCGAGGGGTTCCACGTACACCACGTCCGGCAGGTGCGGGACTCCTGTCGGCGCTGAATGGCATGATTTGCAGCTGCACGTTCTCACGCTCAGACACGTCGGTCAGATGCTGGATCTGGCCGCGCATCACCTCAGGGTCGCCGTAGGGGCGATGCAGCACGGACTCGTCCAGGACGATATGGACCTGCGGGGCGTTCTCGGAGACGAGGAGCTTCTGCCGCTCAAGACGTACGGCCACGGCCCTTTCGATGTCGACCTCGCTTGCGATGCTCATGCCGTTCCGCATCACGGCGCGGGCATATGCCTCTGTTTGCAGCAGGTCGTGCACGAAATACACCTCGTATGAGCGGGTCCGTGAGGCCGCGTGCTTCAGGCCGACGTATGTCGGATACCAGCTGGGCAGTACGTCCGAGTAGCGGTGCCACCAGCCGGAGTCGGCGATCGAGCGTACGGTGAGGGCCCGGAAAGCCGGCGTGCGGGCGCGGAGATTGCGGGCCCCGCGGCTCCCCAGGTTGTTCCCTCCAGCAGGGCGTCGAAGTCATCGTTTTGCTCAGCCATACGAGCCTTCTTCTTCGCGCTGCTTCGCCTTCGTCCGCCACCGGTACAACAGCCCTTCGATCGCGCGGGTCGACTTGGCGTCCACGATCTGCTGAATCTCCTCCTGGGTGTAGCCGTCGACCGTCAAAACGATGGCGCCCGGGTCCGCGGGTCGTCGATGCCCCGGAGATCCTGGAGCACCCGCAGGTTGCCCAGCACTTCTTCGGCGACGCCCCGCACCATGAATCTGTCCTCGGTGGTGATCTCCTCGGTGGCCTGGCCTCTGCGCCACGCTTCTGCTGTATGCGGTGGCGCCGGTACTCGTAGGGGAATTCGTAGGCGGATGCCCCCATGAAGTACGTGGCGATGCTGGCACCGCCGTCGGCCCGCCATCCGGACTCGACCAGGGCCCGCTGCCGGAAAACCGGAAGGGCCCTGACCACCGTCATCATCGCGAGCTCCTCCCGAAGGTCGCCCTTGGCTTTACAGGACCCAGAGCAAGCGGAACGCCAGCCAGCTCACCCAAGATCAAGATCAGCTGCTGTCCGAGATCCTCCCAGCAGGGAGTATTGAGGAGCCTTGATGATGGAGAAGGGCGCGGAAGCAGTGCGGTGACGCTTGCTGGGGGCCTGCAATCGGACGACCAAAATGTACCACTAGATTAATCTAGTGGTACGATGTGGGTATGACGGAGATTGCTATCAGCGCCGCTCGTTCCCAGCTCGGTGATCTTGTACGGCGTGCCGCGCACGGCCGGGAGCGCATCGCCCTGACTGATCACGGGCATGTCGCCGCAGTGGTCGTCTCGCCTCAGGTCCTGGAGGACTACGAGGATTCCCTGGCCATCCTCCAGTACGAGCTGCGCGAGGCACGAGGCGACGCCAGCGGCCGCAAGACGATGGCCCAGGCGCGTGCCGAGCTGCTCGGTGAGGGAACGGCCGCGTGAGTTACAGCGTCGAACTGGAGCCGGCCGCACTGAACGCTGCTGCTCGTTTCCTGAAAGACGACCCGGTGGGTCTGAAGAACGTCCTGGACGCTCTCGACGCTCTTGCCGGCAACCCTCGTCCCGTGGACAGTTCCACGCTCGGCGCTTACCGCCGCTTGCGCATCGGCCCCTACCGTGCCCTGTACGCGGTCGAGGATGAGACCGTACGCGTGATCGTCCTTCATCTGGGACGCATCACACCTTGAGCTGCGGATTCGGCTCCAGGCCGTGGGGGTGCCCTTCGCAAGATGGGCCCCACAAGCGCGGGGCCCATCTTGCGACCAACTGCGGCGTTGCATCACCGGCTGTCCTCGGTCGCTTCCCCAGACCGGGAAACGCCGTTCTTTCAAACAGATGGTCCTGCTGCTGTGCGTCTTCGTGGAGCGGGTACGGCCGTTCTCCTGGGGTCTGGGAGGGGGTCGGGGCCGACGGGGAACGTGTCATGTTCGGACTCTGGCTCTGCAAGATCTGCACCGGCCTGAGGAGCGGTCAACTTGCCGAGGGCGGAAGCTGGTTGATCCCGGGTATCCTCCGGGAGGTCGGCGTCGTTTCCCGGGAGAGGAGCGCTCCGGATTCTCAGAGATTCCGTAACTTTTCTGCCAGCGTTTCCGCTAAGGAAGCACCCCCGGATTACTACCGTGAGAGCTCGCAGGGGGGAAGCTGTCTGGGTCCGCAGGGCCTCATACCTTCCGAACGAGAGCGGCTCGTGGCACCTCTGGTGAACCCAGCAGGCCCAACCTCGCGGAGCCGACCCACAGCCTGCTACTCCGTCATCTCTGCTGCTGGCCTGAGGAGTTCGCGGAGCGAGCTCCGTTTGGCGAGAGACCGCGGAGCGGTATCTCGCAAGCTCGGATCGCGGAGCGAACCGAGCCCCGGCCGCGGAGCGGCCGGCCTGCGTCACGGAGTGACGCAGCGTCAGCGATGCGGAGCATCGTGATGTATCCGTCGCGTAGCGACGGCGCGTCGTGTTCGCGGAGCGAACCGCGCGTC
>NZ_JBEYZW010000065.1:0-40976 GCF_040646215.1 Streptomyces sp. NPDC046215
TCCCTTCGGTGTTTCGTGTTTCCAACCTTACCAGATCCGTTTTCCGTTCCGTTTCCGGTTCGGATTCCATTTCCGGCCCCCTGCTGGAGCGGGGTCTGCCTTCTTGCTTTCGCTTTCCGGCTTTTCCGACTTTATCAGATCTCTCTGAGTCGGAATTCCCACCCGCCGGCCGGAACGGTCCTGGTCGCCCATGGCGTCCGGGGGTTCCCCTTGCGGTGGAGCCGTAAACGTACTGGACGGCCGCACCCGGATGCAAATCGAACCCGGGGCGGCCGCCCAAACGGCTGATGCGACGTCAGACCTCGACGACCACAGGGAGGATCATCGGGCGCCGACGGTACTGGTCGGACACCCACTTGCCCATGGAGCGGCGGACCAGCTGCTGGAGCTGGTGCGGCTCCGCGACCCCGTCCGCCGCGGCCTTGGCGATGGCTTCCTCGATCTTCGGGATCACCGCGTTGAACGCGGCGTCGTCGATACCGGAACCCCGGCCCTGGATCTGCGGACCGTTGACGATCTTGCCCGTCGTGCTGTCGACCACGACATAGACGGAGATGATGCCCTCGTCGCCGAGGATGCGGCGGTCCTTGAGGTGGGCCTCCGTGACATCGCCGACCGAGAGGCCGTCCACGTACACATATCCGGCCTGGACCTTGCCGACGATCTTCGCGGAACCGTTCACCAGGTCCACCACGACGCCGTCCTCGGCGATCACGATGTGGTTCTTGGGAACGCCGGTCAGCGCGCCGAGCTCCGCGTTCGCCCTCAGGTGGCGCCACTCGCCGTGGACCGGCATGAGGTTGCGGGGCTTGCAGATGTTGTAGAAGTACAGCAGCTCGCCCGCGGAGGCGTGGCCCGAGACGTGAACCTTGGCGTTGCCCTTGTGGACGACGTTGGCGCCCCAGCGGGTGAGGCCGTTGATCACGCGGTAGACCGCGTTCTCGTTGCCCGGGATGAGGGACGAGGCCAGGATGACGGTGTCGCCCTGGACGATCCGGATCTGGTGATCGCGGTTGGCCATGCGCGACAGGGCCGCCATCGGCTCGCCCTGCGAACCCGTGCAGACCAGCACGACCTCGTCCGCCGGCAGGTCGTCGAGGGTCTTGACGTCGACGACGAGCCCCGCCGGCACCCGCAGGTACCCCAGGTCGCGGGCGATGCCCATGTTGCGGACCATCGAGCGGCCGACGAAGGCCACCCGCCGGCCGTACTCGTGCGCGGCGTCCAGGATCTGCTGGATGCGGTGCACGTGGCTGGCGAAGCTGGCCACGATGATGCGGTTCTGGGCGTTGGCGAAGACCGTCCGCAGCACGTTGGAGATGTCGCGCTCGGGCGGTACGAAGCCGGGAACCTCGGCGTTCGTGGAGTCCGACAGCAGCAGGTCGATGCCCTCCTCGCCGAGCCGCGCGAAGGCGGGCAGGTCGGTGAGGCGGCGGTCCAGCGGGAGCTGGTCCATCTTGAAGTCGCCCGTGTGCACGGCCATGCCGGCCGGGGTGCGGATGGCGACCGCGAGGGCGTCCGGGATCGAGTGGTTGACCGCGACGAACTCGCAGTCGAACGGACCGATGCGCTCGCGGTGCCCCTCCACGACCTCAAGGGTGTAGGGGCGGATGCGGTGCTCCTGGAGCTTGGCCTCGATCAGGGCCAAGGTCAGCTTGGAGCCGATCAGCGGGATGTCCGGCTTCTCGCGAAGCAGGTACGGAACACCGCCGATGTGGTCCTCGTGGCCGTGCGTGAGCACGATGCCGTCGATGTCGTCGAGACGGTCCCGGATGGACGTGAAGTCCGGCAGGATCAGGTCGATTCCGGGCTGCTCCTCCTCGGGGAAGAGCACTCCGCAGTCGACGATCAGCAGACGGCCGCCGTACTCGAAGACGGTCATGTTGCGGCCGATCTCACCGAGCCCACCGAGGGGCGTGACCCGGAGGCCGCCCTCGGGGAGCTTCGGCGGAGGACCGAGTTCAGGGTGCGGGTGACTCAAAAGACTCTCCTCACCACGCACGCCACATGCCTTCTGGGGCACATGGCGCGCGTGACATTCGTGCACTTGCAGTTGTTTTCGGATGTTCAGTTATGAAGTCTGTGGGCCGGGCGCGTCCGTGCCGTGCCTCAAGGCTGCAGCCGGACGCCGCCGGCCGCGAGGTCGCGCCGCAGCTGCTCGGTCTCCTCCGGGGAGAGCTCGACGAGCGGCAGGCGCAGGGGGCCGGCGGGCAGGCCCTGCAGGGCCAGGGCGCCCTTGGTGGTGATGACGCCCTGGGTGCGGAACATACCGGTGAAGACCGGGAGCAGCTTCTGGTGGATCTCGGTCGCCTTGGTGACGTCACCGGCGAGGTGGGCCGCGAGCAGGGCGCGCAGGTCGGGGGTGACGACATGGCCGACGACGGACACGAAGCCGACGGCGCCGACGGACAACAGCGGCAGGTTCAGCATGTCGTCGCCGGAGTACCAGGCGAGGCCCGAGCGGGCGATGGCCCAGCTGGCGCGGCCCAGGTCACCCTTGGCGTCCTTGTTGGCGACGATCCGCGGGTGGTCGGCCAGGCGGACGATCGTCTCGGTGTTGATCGGGACGCCGCTGCGGCCGGGGATGTCGTAGAGCATCACCGGCAGGCCGGTGGCGTCCGCGATCGCGGTGAAGTGGCGGAACAGGCCCTCTTGCGGGGGCTTGCTGTAGTACGGCGTGACAGCGAGGAGGCCGTGGGCCCCCGCCTTCTCGGCCGCGCGGGCCAGCTCGACGCTGTGGTGGGTGTCGTTGGTGCCGGCTCCGGCAACCACATGGGCGCGGTCTCCGACCGCTTCGACCACGGCTCGGACGAGCTGGGCTTTCTCCGCATCGCTGGTGGTCGGTGACTCACCGGTGGTGCCGTTGACGATCAGGCCGTCATTGCCGGCGTCCACCAGGTGGGTGGCAAGCCGCTGTGCGCCGTCGAGGTCGAGTGCGCCTTCTGCCGTGAAGGGCGTGACCATCGCGGTAAGGACCCGCCCGAAGGGCGTCTGCGGTGTGGAGGTCGGAGCCATGGGGGCCACGCTACTCGTTGCTCACCGTGAGGTGCTCCCTCGGGGAGTGCGAAAGGGATCCCGGCACTGCCTGCTCGGGGGTTCAAGCAGTGCCGGGTCCGTTTGTTCAGCCTAGATGAAAGTCATGAAAGGCCGCAATACGGACATCGTTCCTACTGGTCCGTACGCCGGTCCTTCCCGACGTCCCTTAGGGGGCGACGCGGCCGTTCTTGTTGAAGGCGGCGTAGGTGAGCGGCATGAGCTCGGCCCACTCCGCCTCCATCTTCTCGCCGACCATCTCGATCTCCCGCTGCGGGAAGGAGGGGACGGTTGCCAGCTCGTGCTGGGTGCGCAGGCCGAGGAAGTGCATCAGCGAGCGGGCGTTGCAGGTGGCATACATGGAGGAGAAGAGGCCCACCGGCAGGACCGAGCGGGCGACCTCGCGGGCGACACCGGCGGCGAGCATCTCCTGGTACGCCTCGTAGGCGTCCCGGTAGGCGCTCTCCATGGCGCGGCTGGTGACGTCGTGCTGCTCCTGGGTGCCCTCGACGAAGACGTACTTGCCGGGGCGGCCCTCCTGCACCAGCTTGCGGTCCGCGTCCGGAACGTAGAAGACCGGCTGGAGCTCGCGGTAGCGGCCGGACTCCTCGTTGTAGGACCAGCCCACGCGGTGGCGCATGAACTCGCGGAAGACGAAGATCGGGGCGCTGATGAAGAAGGTCATCGAATTGTGCTCGAAGGGGCTGCCGTGGCGGTCGCGCATCAGGTAGTTGATGAGCCCCTTGGACCGCTCCGGGTCCTTCGTGATCTCTTCCAGGGACTGCTCCCCGGCGGTGGAGACGCGGGCGGCCCACAGGACGTCGGAGTCGGAAGCGCTGTGCTTGACCAGCTCGACGGTCACATCGCCACGGAATGTGGGCTTGGCGGTCTCGGTGGGGCTCTCGGTCACCGGCGGGGTCCTTCCACTTGCATGTGCTGGGGCGGCGCCCAGCCTACGGGCCACCACTGACACTCGGCCCGTGACGGAGCGGGGTGCGCGCGCGCCCCGGGGCGCCGGTTGAGATTTTTCACAGAAGTTACAGAAAACGGGCACCTCCAGCGCCTTTCGCACGTCCTTATGTGTGACAGCGCACTTTCGAGGTTCCTAGGAGAGCCCCTTCATGTTCCGCCGGCGAGAGCCCGTGCCGTTTGCCTTCGTCGCCGAGGCAGAGCGTTACCGCAGCAACGTCACGCCGCCGCCCCGAGATCGCGCCAGCCGCTCCCAGATAGCCGGCCGGACGCTCGTGGGGCTGACGGTCGCGTCGGGGCTGGTCGGGGCGCTGCTGTTCGGAATGCCGTCGTTGCAGGCGGGCACGCAGGAGAGGCACCACTCCCAGCAGTCCGAGGCTTCGGACGGCCGCTGACCGACGGCGCGGGGCCCGGCGGCGAGCCGGGTCCCGCACCCCTGGAGTCACCGGCTCCGGCCCGCATCGATACCCTCACCCGGCACAGCCATCGGAGCGTGCCCATGAGTGAGGATCCCCATCGTCGTGCCCCTGCCCTTCCTGACAGCTGACCGCGACGTCGACGCACTCGCGCCCGCCACCGACGACACCGACGCCATCACGCCGCTGTACGAGGACCGCAGCCGCTGGCACCGCGCGTACCGCCCCGGCCCCTGGCGGGTGGGCGGCGCCGCGCTGGTGCTGCTGCCGGCGGGCGGCGTCCTGTTCGCGGCCCTGGTCATGGGTCTCGCGGGGTCGCTGCCGGGCACAGCCGTCTGTCTCGTGCTCGCCGCGCTGCTGATCACGCTCGCCGTGCGCCTGGTGCGCGCGGGCCTCTGGGTGAGCACGCGGGGGCTGCGTCAGGCCCGTCTGCTGTCCTCGGTGACGCTCGCGTGGCCGGACGTCGCGGCCGTTCGCACCGTCCAGCAGCCCGTACGGTGGCTGGGCCTGCCCCGGACCGTGCAGGGGCAGGCACTGCTCGTGCACCGGGCGTCCGGGGGGCCGCTGCCCGCGCTGGTCACCGACCACAACGCGGACTTCCTGGGCCGCCCCGAGGCCTTCCGCATCGCGGCGGACGCGGTCGAGGACCGGGTCGCCGAACACCGCGGCTGAGCCGGCCGGCCCACCGCGGCGCCGGTGCCGCCGGCCGTCACACGGCGTCGGCGCGCACCGGCTTCCGGTCGTGCAGGGCGATGGCGCGCTGCATGGCCTTGCGGGCCCGCGGCGTGTCACGGGCGTCGTGGTAGGCGACCGCCAGCCGGAACCACGTGCGCCAGTCGCCGGGGGCGTCCTCCGTCTCCGCCTGGCGGCGGGCGAAGACGGCGTCCGCGGAGTCCCGGTCGATGCGGCCGCCGGGCGTCCGCACCAGCTCGTCGACCGGCAGCCCGCCCTCGGCGTCCAGTTCCCTGGCCAGGCGGTCGGCGTCCCGGGCGAACTTGGTGGTCTGGTAGAGGAACCAGGCACCGATGAACGGCAGGACCAGCACCGACACGCCGAAGGCGACGGTGACGAGGGTGCCCTGCTGGATGAGCATGACGCCGCGGCTGCCGACCAGGACGAAGTAGACGACCAGGACGGCGGCCAGGGCGAAATAGACGATCTTCGCGCGCACGGTTCTCAGCCCAGGTCCAGGAAGTTTTCCAGGCCGAACGTCAGGCCGGGCGTGTCCACGACCCGCCGTGCGCCCAGGAGGATGCCGGGCATGAAGCAGCTGTGGTGCAGCGAGTCGTGCCGGATGGTGAGCGTCTCGCCGGTGTCGCCGAACAGCACCTCCTGGTGGGCCAGGAGGCCGCGCAGCCGCACCGCGTGCACCGGGACGCCGTCGACGTCCGCGCCGCGCGCGCCCGCCAGGCCGTGCGTGGTCGGGTCCTCCTGGCGGGGCAGGCCGGCCTCCTCCCGCGCCGCCGCGATGAGCTGGGCGGTGCGGGTGGCGGTGCCGGACGGCGCGTCGGCCTTGCCGCGGTGGTGCAGTTCGACGACCTCTGCGGACTCGAAGTAGCGGGCCGCCTGCTGGGCGAAGACCATGGTCAGCACCGCGCCGATGGAGAAGTTCGGTGCGATGAGGACGCCGGTGCGGGGCGAGGCGTCGAGCCAGGAGTTCAGCCGCGCGAGACGGTCCTCGGTCCAGCCGGTGGTGCCGACGACGCCGTGGATGCCGTGGGTGACGCAGAACTGGAGGTTCTCCATCACCGAGTCGGGGTGGGTCAGCTCGACGGCGACCTGGACGCCCTTCTCGGTCAGGGTCTCCAGGCTGTCGCCCCGGCCCAGGGCCGCCACCAGTTCCATGTCGTCGGCGGCTTCCACGGCTCGCACGGCCTCGGAGCCGATGCGGCCCTGGGCGCCGATGACCGCCACGCGCAGCTTGCTCATCCTTGGTGCTTCCTTCTCTTCAGGATCTGTCCGGACCCGGCGGCCGCGCTCAGGCCACGACGTCGTCGAGCTTGGCCGCCTGCTTGTCCTTCAGCGGGCCGATGACGGACAGCGAAGGACGCTGTCCCAGTACATCGCGGGCCACCGAGCGGACTTCCTCCGGGGTGACGGCCGAGATCCGGGCCAGCATGTCGTCGACCGACATCTGGTCGCCCCAGCACAGCTCGCTCTTGCCGATGCGGTTCATCAGCGCGCCCGTGTCCTCCAGGCCCAGGACCGTGGAGCCGGAGAGCTGCCCGATGGCCCGGGTGATCTCCTCGTCCGTGAGCCCCTCCGACGCGACCTGGTCCAGCTCGTCGCGGCAGATCTTGAGGACGTCCTGGACCTGGCTCGGGCGGCAGCCGGCGTAGACGCCGAAGAGGCCGCAGTCGGCGAAGCCCGAGGTGTAGGAGTAGACGGAGTAGGCCAGGCCGCGCTTCTCGCGGACCTCCTGGAAGAGCCGGGAGCTCATGCCGCCGCCCAGGGCGGTGTTGAGCACGCCCAGCGCCCAGCGGCGCTCGTCGGTGCGGGCCAGGCCCGGCATGCCGAGGACGAGGTGCGCCTGCTCGGTCTTGCGGCCCAGCACCTCCACCCGGCCGGCGGTGCGGATGCCGCGCGCGCCGGCGCGCGGGGCGACGGGTACGGCGTCCGTGCGGCCCAGAGCACCGGCCTTCTCGAACGCGGCCCGCACCTGACGGACGACCTTGGCGTGGTCGACGTTGCCCGCGGCGGCCACGACCAGGTGGGTCGGGTCGTAGTGCTTCTTGTAGAAGCGCGCGATCTGGTCGCGGGTGAGCGCGTTGATCGTGTCGACCGTGCCGAGGACCGGGCGGCCGAGGGGGGTGTCGCCCAGCATGGTGTGCGCGAACAGGTCGTGCACGCAGTCACCGGGGTCGTCCTCGGTCATCGCGATCTCTTCGAGGATCACTCCCCGCTCGGCGTCCACGTCGGAAGCCTCGATCAGCGAGCCGGTCAGCATGTCGCAGACGACGTCGATGGCCAGCGGCAGGTCGGTGTCGAGGACACGTGCGTAGTAGCAGGTGTACTCCTTCGCCGTGAACGCGTTCATCTCGCCGCCGACCGCGTCGATCGCGGCGGAGATGTCCAGCGCGCTGCGCTTGGCGGTGCCCTTGAAGAGCAGGTGCTCCAGGTAGTGCGTGGCGCCGTTCAGCGTGGGGGTCTCGTCGCGGGAGCCGACGTTCGCCCAGATGCCGAAGGTGGCGGAGCGCACCGACGGCAGCGTCTCGGTGACGATGCGCAGGCCCCCGGGGAGGGTGGTCCGGCGCACCGTGCCGATGCCGTTCTCACCCTTGAGAAGCGTTTGGGTACGGGCGACGGCCCGCCCCTCCGTGGAGGTGCGGGCCGTCTTCCGTGTACTACGGGACGTCACTTGTCGGTCTCGTCCTTGTTCTCGTCGGCCTTGTCGGCGTCTTCGCCCTCGATCACGGGGATGAGGGAGAGCTTGCCGCGCTGGTCGATCTCGGCGATCTCGACCTGCACCTTGGCGCCGACGCCGAGCACGTCCTCGACGTTCTCCACGCGCTTGCCACCGGCGAGCTTGCGGATCTGCGAGATGTGCAGCAGACCGTCCTTGCCGGGCATGAGGGAGACGAAGGCACCGAAGGTGGTGGTCTTGACGACCGTACCCAGGTAGCGCTCGCCGACCTCCGGCATGGTCGGGTTGGCGATGGCGTTGATCGTGGCACGGGCGGCCTCGGCGGCCGGGCCGTCGGCGGCACCGATGTAGATGGTGCCGTCGTCCTCGATCGTGATCTCGGCGCCGGTGTCCTCCTGGATCTGGTTGATCATCTTGCCCTTGGGGCCGATGACCTCACCGATCTTGTCCACGGGGATCTTGACGGTGATGATCCGCGGGGCGTTCGGGGACATCTCGTCCGGCGTGTCGATGGCTTCCATCATCACGTCGAGGATGTGGAGGCGGGCGTCACGGGCCTGCTTGAGCGCGGCGGCCAGGACCGAGGCCGGGATGCCGTCGAGCTTGGTGTCGAGCTGCAGGGCGGTGACGAACTCCTTCGTACCGGCGACCTTGAAGTCCATGTCACCGAAGGCGTCCTCCGCACCGAGGATGTCGGTGAGGGCGACGTAGTGCGTCTTGCCGTCGATCTCCTGGGAGATCAGGCCCATGGCGATGCCGGCGACGGGGGCCTTGAGCGGCACACCGGCGTTCAGCAGCGACATGGTGGAGGCGCAGACGGAGCCCATGGACGTCGAGCCGTTGGAGCCGAGGGCCTCGGACACCTGACGGATCGCGTAGGGGAACTCCTCGCGCGAGGGCAGCACGGGCACGATGGCCCGCTCGGCCAGGGCGCCGTGGCCGATCTCGCGGCGCTTCGGCGAACCGACGCGGCCGGTCTCGCCGACGGAGTACGGCGGGAAGTTGTAGTTGTGCATGTAGCGCTTGCGGGTCACCGGGGAGAGGGTGTCCAGCTGCTGCTCCATGCGGAGCATGTTGAGGGTGGTGACGCCCAGGATCTGGGTCTCGCCACGCTCGAACAGCGCCGAGCCGTGCACGCGCGGGATGGCCTCGACCTCGGCGGCGAGGGTACGGATGTCCGTCACCCCACGGCCGTCGATGCGCTTCTTCTCCTTGATGACGCGCTCACGGACCAGGGACTTGGTCAGCGAGCGGTACGCGGCGGAGATCTCCTTCTCGCGGCCCTCGAACTTCGGGAGCAGCTTCTCGGCGGCCACGTCCTTGACGCGGTCCAGCTCGGTCTCGCGCTCCTGCTTGCCGGCGATGGTGAGCGCCTTGGCGAGCTCGCCCTTGACGGCGGCGGTCAGCGCCTCCAGGACGTCGTCCTGGTACTCCAGGAAGACCGGGAAGTCGCCGACCGGCTTGGCGGCCTTGGAGGCCAGCTCGGCCTGGGCGCGGCACAGGACCTTGATGAACGGCTTCGCGGCCTCGAGGCCCGCGGCGACGATCTCCTCGGTCGGGGCCTCGGCGCCGTCCTTGACCAGCTGGACGGTCTTCTCGGTGGCCTCGGCCTCGACCATCATGATCGCGACGTCGCCGTCCTCCAGGACGCGGCCGGCCACGACCATGTCGAAGACGGCGTCCTCGAGCTCGGTGTGGGTCGGGAACGCCACCCACTGGCCCTTGATCAGGGCGACGCGGGTCGCACCGATCGGACCGGAGAAGGGCAGGCCCGCGAGCTGCGTGGAGCAGGAGGCGGCGTTGATGGCGACCACGTCGTACAGGTGGTCGGGGTTGAGCGCCATGATCGTCTCGACGATCTGGATCTCGTTGCGCAGGCCCTTCTTGAAGGAGGGGCGCAGCGGGCGGTCGATCAGGCGGCAGGTGAGGATCGCGTCCTCGGAGGGCCGGCCCTCGCGGCGGAAGAACGAGCCGGGGATCTTGCCGGCCGCGTACTGCCGCTCCTCGACGTCCACCGTGAGGGGGAAGAAGTCGAGCTGGTCCTTGGGCTTCTTGGAAGCGGTGGTGGCCGACAGCACCATGGTGTCGTCGTCCAGGTAGGCCACGGCGGAGCCTGCGGCCTGACGGGCCAGGCGGCCCGTCTCGAAGCGGATGGTGCGGGTGCCGAAGGTGCCGTTGTCGATGACGGCTTCGGCGTAGTGGGTCTCGTTCTCCACCAGGGATATCTCCTCGTCGGCGTCCCCTGCCCGTGTGGCGGGGACGGTGATCCGTCCCTGCCCGTGTGGCGGGGGACGGTGGTGGAGGGGCGCCCGTGGCTCTGTGCGGGCCGGTCTTCGATCGAAGCACCCGGAATCCCTGTTCCGGGGGCCACTACCGAGGACCGGCGGAGAGGCCGGCGCCTCCTCCTCGTACTCTTCTTCGTTCTCTTCTTCGTTATGCCACTGTGGGGACCAGACTACAAAGCTTCTGCTTCCCACGAGATACGCGAAGGGAGCGGCCCCCAGATGTGGGAACCGCTCCCTCCACGGTGTCTTACTTGGCGCCCGCGGCGCCGCGGCGGATGCCGAGGCGCTCGACCAGGGCGCGGAAGCGCGTGATGTCCTTCTTGGCCAGGTACTGCAGCAGGCGGCGGCGCTGGCCGACCAGGAGCAGCAGACCACGGCGGGAGTGGTGGTCGTGCTTGTGCTGCTTGAGGTGCTCGGTCAGGTCCGAGATACGACGGGTGAGCATCGCCACCTGGACCTCGGGGGAGCCGGTGTCGCCCTCCTTGGTGGCGAACTCGGTCATGATCTGCTTCTTCGTAGCGGCGTCGAGCGACACGCGTACTCCTCAAATTCTCAGTTTTCAGCCGCCGAGTGCCCCTGGTCTGTGTCTCAGGGGAGCTTCCGTTACTCGGGAGGCGGGGTCCGCTGGGCGCTGTCCCCAGATCCCCTGCGGGGCGGTCCGGAGGCGCGTACACAAACGGCCACTGCACACAGTACCAGCCCGGGTCGGCGGCCCCGGCCGCGGCCGGGCTCTAGCTGCCTGCGAGGCCCCGCGCGGCGGAGTACAGGTCGAGGACCGCGAGGGCGAGCGGGACGAGGGCGAGGAGGAGGGCGTTCTCGAAAAGGTCGGACGCGCGCCCCCAAAAGGGTGACAGGCCCTTGCTGGGGACGATGAGCGCGACGGCCGTGAGCAGGGCGCCACCGAGGGTGACGGCGATGACGATCCACAGGGCCCGGAGATCCAGGGAGCCGTGGGTGGCGTCGGCGGGCGGCTGCAGGGCGAGGCCGAGGACCAGCAGGGCCAGGGCGGTGAGCCCGGCGCCGAGGACGGCGGCGACCTGCGCGGTGTAGCGGAAGAGCCGGGCGCGCAGCAGCATGACGAGGCCGGCGGCCAGGGCGAGGAGCCGGGCCCAGGGGCCGGCGGCGGGGGCGGCGAAGGCGAGGACGGCGGCGGAGCCCACGACGACCGCCGCGCAGCCGCCGACGAGGCCGAGGAGCAGTTCGTGGCCGCGCCGGACCTGGGCGGCGATGCGCTCGCCGTCTATGGGGTCGGGGCCTGGTCCGCCGCGGGGCGCCACGGGGTCGGCGGCGGGGGTGCGGGGCGTGGCGTAGCCGATGGGGAGGCGGGCGGCGCGGGCGGAGAGGCCGGGCAGGAAGGCGATGGCGCCGATGGCGACGGCGGCGCAGACGGCGGCGGCGTCGGCCGGGCGGGCGTCGGCGAGGATCGCGAAGAAGGCGGCGAAGGTGCCGGTGGCCGCGGCGGTGAGGGTGGCGACGAAGGGGGCGTCGCCGGTGGGCACCGTGGCGACGAGGGCCGCGGAGGCGATGAGGACGACTGTGCAGCCGAGCAGGAACTGCAGCCGCCCGGCGCTCTCCCCCGGGTCGGGGGCGACGATGCCGGAGCCGGCGATCATCAGGTGGGGCAGGGCGGCGAGCCCCAGGGCGACGGCGGAGGCGCGGTCGGCGTAGACGCGGGCGCGGACGCCGGCGAGGGCGGTCAGCAGGACGCCGGCGGCCGCGGCGACGAAGCCCGGCAGGCCGTGCATGTCGTGGCGGGGGTCGGCGAACCAGAGGGTGAAGCTCATGAGGCCGAGCAGCAGGGCGCCGCCGAACAGGCCGCAGGCGCGCAGGAGTTCGTCGGTCCACAGGGTGCGGTCGCGGGTGACCGCGGAGGCGACGGCGTCGGTCACGTCGTCGTGGACCGCGGGCGGGAGGGATTCGGCGAAGGGGCGCAGCGAGAGCAGTTCCCCGTCGACGACGCGCTGGGCGGTGAGGCTGCGGGCGCTGTCGAGGACGGTGCCGTCACGGCGTACGAGGTGGTAGCCGGTGGGGGCGCCGGGGGGCTGGGTCTGTCCGGTGAGGCGCAGGATCTCCGGGTACACGTCGGCGACGGCGATGTCGTCGGGCAGGGCGACGTCGATCCTGCTGTCTGGTGCGACGACGGTCACTCTGCTGAAGCCGGTCGCAGCGGACGTACTCACCTGTCAGGCCCCTTGGTTCGCTCTGCTTCGACGCTGCCGACCCCTCGCGCCCCAGCGCGCCGGTCGTTCGTGCATACGTGTGGCGGCCACCCTATCGGGGGCGGGCGGCCGTACGTCGATAGGATCACCGTTCCGCGCGGGGGAGGCCGTCGCCGTCGGGGCGACAGGCGGTGCCGCGCGAAACATCCTTGTGGTGCGGAGGGGTTGAGGCATCCGGTGAGCCAGATCGTGGTCAGTCGTCCACCGAGGTCCCTGCCGCCGGAGGTGCCCGGTGCGGAGATCCGGCTGGAGGCGCCACCGGAGTTGCCGCGCGGTCAGCAGGACGGCCTGTTGATGCAGTTGCTTCCCACGCTGGGCATGGCCTCGTCGATGGTCTATTTCTTCATGCCGGGCGCCGCTCCGATGATGAAGATCATGGGCGTGCTGATGATGTGCTCGACGCTGGGCATGACGGTCGCGATGATCGTGCGGCACCGGCAGGGCACGCAGGGACAGGCCGCGGACATGCGCCGCGACTATCTGAAGTACCTGGCGCAGACGCGGCGCACCGTGCGGCGGACGGCCAGGGCGCAGCGGGACGCGCAGTTCTATCTGCACCCCTCCCCCGATCAGCTGTGGTCGGTGGTGGCCGAGGGGTCGCGGATCTGGGAGCGGCGGGCGGGCGACGCCGATTTCGGGCAGGTCCGCGTCGGGCTGGGCGTCCAGCAGCTGGCGACGCCGCTGGTGGCGCCCGAGACGGCTCCGATAGACGATCTGGAGCCGCTGACGACCGGGGCGATGCAGCAGTTCCTCGCGACGCACAGTTCGCTGGACGGCATGCCGGTGGCGCTGTCGTTGCGGGCCTTCTACCACGTGACCTTGTCGGGTGATCCGGAGACGGTGCACGGGACGGCCCGGGCGCTGGTGGCGCAGCTGGTGACGCTGCACTCGCCGGAGGACCTCGTGGTGGCGGTGGTCTCGGCGCGGGGCGCGGCGTCGTACTGGGAGTGGACGAAGTGGCTGCCGCATGTGCAGGTGCCCGGTGCGGTGGACGGGGCGGGTGCGCGGCGGCTCATCGGCAGTGACCTCGGTGAGCTGGAGGACCTGCTGCGGCCCCGTCTGGAGGGGCGTACGCGCTTCAGCCGGGACGGGCAGCCGGCGCTGGACCAGCCGCATGTGGTGGTCGTGCTGGACGGGGGCGCGGTGCCCCCGGACTCGGTGTTCGCGGCGCCCGAGGGGTTGCAGGGCGTGACCATCGTCGAGGTGGTGCCGGGCGACCTGGGCGAGCCGCGCGGCGGGCTGTCGGTGGTGGTGCGGCCGGGTTCGCTGCAGCTGGTGTCGCAGGTCGCCGTCTACGACGGGGTGCCGGACACCTTGGCCATGGAGGCGGCGGAGGCGCTCGCGCGGCAGCTGGCGCCGCTGCGCATGGGCGGTGACGACGGCGACGAGCCGCTGCTGGCGAATCTGGACTTCACCGATCTGCTGGGCCTGGGGGACGCGGGTTCGGTGGATGTGGCGCGGACGTGGCGGCCCCGGTCGGCGGCGGAGCGGCTGCGGGTGCCGATCGGGGTCAGCGAGGACGGCGCGCCGGTGATGCTGGACCTGAAGGAGGCGGCGCAGGACGGTATGGGTCCGCACGGCCTGTGCGTGGGCGCGACCGGCTCCGGCAAGTCGGAGCTGCTGCGCACCCTCGTGCTCGGGCTCGCGGTGACGCACACCTCGGAGACGCTGAACTTCGTCCTCGCGGACTTCAAGGGCGGTGCGACGTTCACGGGCATGTCGTCGCTGCCGCACGTCGCGGCCGTGATCACGAACCTCGCCGACGACCTGACGCTCGTCGACCGCATGCGGGACTCGATCACCGGTGAGCTCCAGCGACGGCAGGAGCTGCTGCGCGCGGCGGGCAACTACGCCAACATGCACGACTACGAGAAGGCGCGGGCGGCGGGTGCGCCGCTGGAGCCGCTGGCGTCACTCGTCCTGGTGATCGACGAGTTCAGCGAGCTGTTGACGGCCAAGCCCGATTTCATCGACATGTTCATCCAGATCGGCCGGATCGGCCGCTCGCTGGGTGTGCACCTGCTGCTGGCCTCGCAGCGGCTGGAGGAGGGCCGGCTGCGCGGCCTGGAGACGTATCTGTCGTACCGGATCGGTCTGCGGACGTTCTCGGCGGCGGAGTCGCGGACGGCTCTGGGGGTGCCGGACGCGTACCACCTGCCGTCCGTGCCGGGTTCGGGGTACCTGAAGTTCGGTACGGACGAAATGACGCGGTTCAAGGCCGCGTACGTGTCGGGGGTCTACCGTTCGAGCGCGGGCGGTGGCCCGGGGAGCGGCGGTCCGCTGCCGATCGAGCGGCGGCCGGTGCTGTTCACCGCCGATCCGGTCCCGGTCACTTTCACCGCCCCGGCGCCGGTGACCCCGGCCGTGCCGCGGGGGGACGACGCGCTGGCGGACACGGTCCTGGACGTGATCGTGCGCCGGGTCGAGGGGCAGGGCCCGCCGGCGCACCAGGTGTGGCTGCCGCCGCTGGACCGGGCCGCGGCGCTCGACGAGCTCCTGCCGGCGCTGTCGGTGGTGCCGGGGCGCGGTCTGACCGCCCCGGAGCACCCGCGTCCCGGGCGTCTCACCGTGCCCATCGGTCTGGTCGACAAGCCCTTCGAGCAGCGGCGGGACGTCCTGTACCGCGACTTCTCGGGTGCGGCGGGCAACATGCTCGTCGTCGGTGGTCCCCAGTCCGGCAAGTCGACGCTGATGCGGACGCTCGTCTCGGCCTTCGCGCTCACGCACACCCCGGCGGAGGTGCAGTTCTACGGGCTCGACTTCGGTGGCGGCGCCATGAGCTCCATCGCGGACCTGCCGCACGTGGGCGGGGTGGCCTCCCGCCTCGACCCCGAGCGGGTGCGCCGCACGGTCGCCGAGGTGGCGGGGATCCTGGCCCGCCGCGAGGAGTACTTCCGGGCGCACAACATCGACTCGATGGGCACCTTCCGGCGGCTGCGCGCCTCGGGTGAGATCACCGACCAGCCGTGGGGCGACGTCTTCCTGATCGTCGACGGGTGGGGCAACTTCAAGCAGGAATACGACATGCTGGAGGGTGTCGTCACCGATGTGGCGGGCCGCGGTCTGGGCTACGGCATCCACGTCGTGGTGACCGCTTCCCGCAACATGGAGGTCCGGGCCTCGCTCAAGGACCAGCTGCTCAACCGGCTGGAGCTGCGGCTCGGCGACACCATGGACTCGGAGTTCGACCGCAAGGTCGCCGCGAACGTGCCCGCCGGTGTCCCCGGGCGCGGCCAGCTCCCCGAGAAGCTCCACTTCATGGCGGCGCTGCCGCGCATCGACTCCGACGCCGACCCCGAGACGCTCACGGACGGCACCGCCGCCATGGTCCGGGCCGTCGGTGACGCCTGGACCGGCCCGCGCGCGCCCGGCGTCCGTCTCCTGCCGCGCCGGCTGCGCGCCGACGAGCTTCCCAAGGGGTTCGAGTACCCGCAGCACGGGGTGGCCTTCGGCATCGACGAGACCAACCTCGAACCGGTCTTCGTCGACTTCGAGACCGATCCGTTCTTCCTGGTCTTCGGTGAGAGCGAGTCCGGCAAGACGGCGCTGCTGCGGCTGCTCGCCAAGCAGATCACCGAGCGCTACGGCCCGGAGGAGGCGAAGATCGTGGTCGGCGACTACCGCCGCACGCTGCTCGACGTCGTCCCCGACAGCCACCTGCTGGAGTACGCGCCGATCGCCTCGGCCCTGACCGTCCACGCGAACGCGCTCAACGGCCTGATGGAGCGACGGGCTCCGCAGCCGGACATCACCCCGCAGCAGCTGCGCGACCGGAGCTGGTGGACGGGCCCGCGGTTCTTCGTCTTCGTCGACGACTACGAGCTCGTGTCGACGAGCAGCGGGAACCCGCTGGCGGTGCTGACGGAGAACCTCCCGTTCGCGCGCGACGTGGGGGTGCGCTTCATCATCGCCCGCAGCGCGGCGGGGGCGTCCCGCTCGATGTTCGAGTCCTTCATGCAGCGGGTGAAGGAGCTCGGCGCCCAGGGCGTCCTCCTCTCCGGCGACCCGGGCGAGGGCGACCTCCTGGGCGGCGTCCGGCCCCGCCAGATGCCGCCGGGGCGCGGCTACTTCGTCTCCCGCAAGCGGGGGACTCCGCTGGTGCAGGTGGGGTGGGTGCCGGAGGAGTCGTAGGGGTGGGGCGGCCGTAGGGCCCCCAAGGACCGACAAAGATCCGAAGAAGGGGGGTGCGCCCAGGCCACCCCCCTTGTTAGTTTCGAACACATGACTGTCCCTGAGGTCTCGGGGAGCGGGTCTTGGCGTCCGGGGGGAACGGAACGACATGACATTCGACAACGAGTGGGAAGAGCTGCGGGCCGAGTCGGCGGCGCACTTGGGGGAGAGCCGGTCCGGGGCGGCGGAGTCCGGCACCCGGCTGAACGGCACCGGGCCGGTCGGTGGGGACGGGGGCGGCCACGCTGCCGGGCTCGCTTCCTCCGCCGCGAAGAAGAAGGCGGCCGTCGCGGCCCTGGAGCAGCACATACAGCCCGACACCCAGAAGGCCGGCAAGGTCATGGACGACACCTCGGAAGCCGCGGCCAAGGGCTTCAAGGACTGGGCCACGGGCGCGGGCATCAACGAGGCCCTGAAGGGCTGGCGCGCCTCGGTCAAGGCGCTGGAGAACCGTCTCGCCGGCGAGAAGGCCGGCCTGTCCGGTGCCAATGCGCTCTACCAGGGCACCGATCAGAGTCTCGGCGGCCGGTTCGGCCGGTACGCGCCGCCGCTGCTCCCGCCCCCGCCCGGTGGCGGCCCGCCCTTCACGTCCCGCGTGGCGGGCTTCTAGGCCCGCGAGCCACAGGCACGTCAGCACCCGGAGGATGTCTCAGAAGGAGCCGGCCGCAGCATGCTCACGTACCACCAGGTCATGACCACGGATCTCGCCCTGCTGACCACGGCCGCCGCTCAGTGGGACGCCGCCGCGAAAGACTTCGAGTCCGTGCAGAAGACCTACGACAGCCAGGTGCGCAACGTCACCGTCGACGGTCAGTGGGCCGGTGTCGCCAGCACATTCGCCCGGAGAGCCAACACTCTGACGTACGAGCAGTACTCCGCGGCGGCGAAGGAGGCTCGGGCGATCGCCTCCCTGCTGCGGGATGCCCACGAGCAGTTCGTGGAGCTGCGCGGCAAGGTGAAGTCGGCTGTCGCCGACGCCGAAAAGGCCGGTATGAAGGTCGGCGCCGAGGGTACGGCGACCTTCAACTACGACAAGGCCGACAAAGCCCTCGCCGACGCGGCCCGGCACGACCCGGACCTGCACCGGACGGAGTCCAACTGGACCGGCCGCATAGCCGATGCGGTGCGGGCCGTCGACGACGCCGACCACGGCGTCAAGCTCGCCCTCAAGGCCGCCACCGAGGACTCCGATCCGAACGACCAGATCTGGAACGGGTTCAACGCCAAGGCCGAGGGCGACATCGAGGTCGTCGAGGGGCGCAGGTCGACCGAGCTCGCGACCAAGCTGAATTCCACCGGCCGTCTCGACGCCGAGGAACTGGCCGAGATGCAGAGCCTGCTGCGTGACAACAGCCACAGCAAGGAATTCAGCCGAACCTTCCTCGCCGGGCTCAGCCCGGACAAGACCATCGGCTACGCCGACAAACTGCGCGGCCTGGCAGACGGTGACAGCAAGAAGGACTACGCGCCACTGCGGGACGGGCTCGCCGCCACCCTTGCGACGGCCACTCAGGACACGAAGGCGCCCTTCTACGACACGTGGCGCAAGGGCCTGCGCGAGGCGGGTGCGAAGAACTACGGCAGCAACACGAGCCCGGTGTACGGGTATCAGTCGTTCGTCGAGATGATGAAACATGGCAAGGGGTACGGGAAGCAGTTCCTCTCGGACATCGGTGACGACATCATCAGCACCGAGAAGAAGCGTCCCGGCATCTGGAACAAGATCTCCGGACACAAAGACGTCCCCCACGACCCGCTCGACGGGCTGCTGGGCATCATGGGCAAGCAGCCGGATGCCGCGACTTCTTTCCTCGACCCCGGCGCCGACGGCAAGAACGGCCGCTTGACGTACCTGCTCAAGGATCGCGACTGGCCCGGCTTGACCGTGATAGGTCCGGCCGGGGTGAAGAACTTCGACGACCCGGCGTCCCGGCTGGGTCTCGGGGCCGCACTGGAGGCGGCGGCCACCGGGGACGTGCCGGGGACGAAGCACGTGCTGGGTGGGCATACGGAGGCCGAGGCACGGGTCATGCAGCACACCGTCCAGGTCTTCAACGAGGGCAAGAAGATCGGCGACGTCCACGCCAACCTGCGACCCTCGCTGGGGCACATGCTCACGGACTACACGAGCGACACCCACGAGATCCTCTCCCTGACGAGACGCGCCTACACCGACGGGGCGCCGAGCGAGGGCATCGGCAAGGTCTGGACGGCCGACGGGACCACTCGCATGGCCGTGCACCCTGCGGACCTGGCCCGTCTCATGCGGGAGGTCGCCGAGGATCCGGCGGCCTTCGCGGGCATGTACAACGCCGAGCGTCAGTACACCGCCGACACCCTGACTCGGACCCCGTTCGACGAAGAGGAACCGCGGAAGCTGGCCATCAGGAACGCGTCATCGGCTTTCGGCTTCTACGACGGTGTGAGCGCCGATGTCGTGTACGACAAGCGGGACAAGGCCATCCAGTGGGCCCGCGACGTCAGCCACGCCGTGACCGCCACGTCCGGGGCGGCCCTCAACTTCATCCCGTCGGAGGTCGGCGGGGTGGAGGTCCCGAAAGGGGTCAAGATCGGGGCCGACGGTATCAACCGCATAGTCGACTTCGCCATGTACGACTGGACGAAGGAACAGATCGCGCATGCCAACGAAGCAGCCGGGCAGGACAACCGGCGCGACTACTACGCCGGCCAGTTGCAGGTCGACCATCTGGTCACGGAATGGGCGAAGAGAAACGGCCATGCCGATCCGGATGATCCGTTCGTGAGAAACCTTGTCGGTGGCGCCAAGGACAAGCACTTCCTGGCTCGCGAGCAGGGCCTCAACGCACTGGATCGCAACCATTAACCGATGGCGTTCCGAACGGCGCCCGACCATTCCGCAGAGACGGGGACCAGAACTGTGCACAAGCGCCGCCGATGGCTGATCGCGGGCTCCGCGGTTCTCGTCTTCCTCGTGGCCATCGCCGGTACCGCCTTCTACTTCACGGGCGGATACGAGAAATGGCGGGACGAGCGTTCCCTGGCCGGTGCCTGCGAGGGTGTGCTGTCGAAGGATGACGTGCGGGCAGCACTGGGAAGTGACCGGGTCCACGCTCAGTCCGGTGAGAAGCTCAATTACATCTTCTCCAACTTGGAGAAAGACCGCATCACCAAGTGTGTCCTGGAGAGTCGGGGCAGTGGTGAGAACGTCGTCATCAACGCCGGCTGGGCGACAAGGGACACCGACGTCAGGTGGCACTACGCGCATCTGTTCCTCGACGAAGGCGGGTATGGCACCGTGCCGATAGGCAGCGGCTGGCATGGCTCGCTGGTGTTCCTCAGAGACTCCCTCCAGGGTGCCGTCGAACTCACTTGCCGGAACCAGAAGGACAAGACACTTCTGGTGAACTTCAAGACTGTTCACACCGGGTATAACCAACCGCAGCTGGACTCCCAGCAACGCGCTGACGACCGCGCCGGCTTCGCCCGCCTGGTCACGAGCACGGCCGGCGGTCTGGCCGACAAATACGGCTGCGACGCCCCGCTGGGCAAGACCGTCGGCTCTGTCGCGCCCGATCCGGTCCGGAACCCCGCGCCACTCGACAAGTCGAGGGGCATCTGCGCACCGGTCGTCAGGCTCGGCGGCGGAGCCGAGCAGGCCGGCGCGGTGACCGCGTCGGACGCCCCCACCGACCCGACCACACCGGCTGAGGACTGCTACCTCAACAATGCCAAGGGGTACCCGCTGTATCGGCTGACAGCGCTCTACGGAGGTTTGGCAGAGAAAGGACGAGCCGAATCCACCTGGTCCGACCCGGCTGCTGACGCGGAATTCCAGGAGCGGTCCCACCGGGGCTTCGGCACCGCCCAGTGCGGCGACGGGAAATCTGCCTATTACTCGCTGACAGCTCCCTACACCAGCCTGGAGGAGGGCCGTACCGTCAAGAACCCCGACCCGCAATTCGAGCGCGCGGCGCTCAAGGCGTTCGCCGAGCAGTCCGCGAAGACACACGGCTGCCACGGCCTCCGGCTGCCGTGACCTGTCCGTCCGTCGGCGGACACACGTGCTCTGCCTCCCCGACCTTGTTCGAAGCAGGTCTCCGGCCCGCCGGGCCGGAGTACGCTGCTCACGGATTGCTCGCGATGGACGTCAACGCGCTTGACGCCGTTGCGCTTCGGCGAAGTTCGCGCACTGTGAAAGGCGGCCCCTGCCCCCATGGACGAACACGAGAAGGCCGAGCTGTACGCCCTCGACATCTCCGGCGTCGAATGGCTGAGCGCGCCTGACGCCACGACCGAGGAGCGCGTGGAGATCGCCTACCTCCCCGGTGGGGCGGTGGCGATGCGGTCCTCGGCGGACCCGGACACCGTGCTGCGCTACACCGAGGGTGAGTGGCGCGCGTTCGTGCTGGGCGCGCGCGATGGTGAGTTCGATCTGAAGTAGGCGGACGGGCATGCGCGTGGGGGTGGGCAGCCGGTGCTCCGGTTGCCCACCCCCACGGCGTTGTCGCGCTATCAGTAGCTGATGTCGAAGAGCTGCGACGCCTTGCGGTCGGTCGCGTAGTAGTTCTCGCTACCCGTCAGGACCAGGTCCGCGACCTGCTTGAGCGTTGCCTGGATGTGGGCACTGCGACGGCGGAACTCCGCGTCGACCTGCAGCATCATCGTGTGGGCCTCGCCCTCCCAGCCGGCCGCGACGTTGCTGACGGCGCTCCGCATGGCCTCGAGCTCCCGCTCGATCACGCCCGCGGCCTTCTTGATGTCCCGGGCCGTGTCCTGGAGAGAGCCGTAATGAACGACAAGCTCTCCGCCTTGGTCTGCCATGGTTCCCCACCCTCTGTGTCGTGGTTCGGTGTCGTTAAAAAAATCGGGTGAGTGCGTCGTGCGTCCCACCCGTGCCCGTGCCCGGTGGCCGGGTCGGGGTCAGTACCTGTCGATGCCGCTGCTGGGCCCGCCGCCCTGGCCGGCTGCGGGGGCGGTGGAGCCGCCGCCGACGTCGACGCCCTTCATCTTGGCGGCGATCTCCCCGTCGGTGGCACCCGAGGAGCGGTGCGTGAGCACGACGGCCTCCCGGACGCGGTCGACCATCCGGCGCACGCGGTCGTGGTCGTCGTTCAGGTCCATCTGCGCCTTGCGGAAGGCGCTGTGCGCCTCGCCCTTCCACGAACCGCCGTCCAGCGTGGCGATGACGTTCGCCAGCTGGCGCAGGTTCGCAGAGAAGTGCGAACTGGTCTGGTCGATGGCGTCCGTGAACGTCTTGAACGCTTGGTCGCTGACCTTCTGCTTGCCGTTCTCCGACATGTTCCGCCTTCCCCCCGAGGGGTCTGTTCTTGGTGGGTGAGTGATGTGTGGCTGTTACTGCCCGCGCCCCGGTTCATAGGGAGGCGGGGGCGGCACCGGGAAAGTTGTGGGGACCGGAGCGGCGCGCCGTCGCCGCTGGACGATCACGGCCGCTGTCGCGGCGGCGATGACCACTGCGGCGGCCGCGCCGACGCCGGCCCAGAGGGCGGTGTTGCCGCCTTCCTGACTGGTTGCGGGTTCCGCCGCGGATTCCTTATCGGGGGCCGGGGCCCCTTTCGCCTCCGGCGAGGCCGGGCTGTCCGGCTTGGCCTTACCGGAACGAGCGACGCCGAGCAGCGGGTTGACGTCAGGCGGGCCGGGGTCGCCTTCGCCGTCGAGGAGCACCTTGCGGGGGCGGATGATGCCGTAGCCGATGTACTTGCTGGGCACGGTGCCGGTGGTGGGCTTGCCGGCGGTGTCCATCATGACCCGCAGGACCTGATTGTTGGTCCAGTCGGGGTGCTTGGACCAGATGAGGGCGGCGGCGGCGGAGGTGATGGCGGTGGCTTGGCTGGTGCCGCGCCCGGCACACCACCCCTCGCTCTTGTTGCACCGCCCCGGGATCTCGTCCCCCGAGGCGGCCAAGGTCACGTTGCTGGCGCTGTTGGACCACTTGGTCACTGTGCCGGATCGGTCGGTGGCTCCTACCGAGACGACTCCGGGAATAAGCGCGGGGTAGTGCGGCAAGTTGCCGTCACCACCGTCATTACCCGCACTTGCGAAAATCAAGCTGCCTTTACTCAGAGCATATTTGACCGCCGCCTCGGTCCGGACCGACTGGTAAAGCTCACCTGGCCCACCGTGCGAGATGTTGATGACGCGCGCACCATGGTCCACCGCGTATCGGATGGCTTTCTCCCATAGTTCGTCGTCGGTGGTCATCCGATCGTCATCGGTTGTTTTCACAGGGAGGATTCTCGCTTCGGGAGCGATTCCATGGATGCCGTCGCCGACTGCTCGGCCGGCGATCAGGGCGGCCATGTTCGTGCCATGTCCGACCTGATCGTCATGGGCGCTCCCTGACTTTCTGGACATGTCCATCCCCGGAAGCACCCGGCCGTTCAGTTCGGGTACGGAGGAGTCCACACCCGTATCGAGAACAGCGACGGTCACATTCTCGCCCCGACTGACCTTCCACATGGCGTCAGCTTGCATGGCGTCCAAGTACCACTGTCTCGACCGCATGTCGTCCGCCACTGCCGACGGCATGCTGACGCCAAGGACAGCCGCTGCGGCACCGAGCAGAGGCAGGACGCGACGTAGTGCCCTGCGGGTTAGGCATGACATGGGATGGGCGGTCTCCTCTGGATCGCGCGAAGGTGGCGTGAAGGCAATCAATCGATGACAGGCGGGACAGTGTCACGACGCCCGGAGATCCACGTTTCCTCGTCCTCCACGAGGTAGTCGGCCCTGTGACCGGAACGCCGACGAGCGTCATTGGGCGCGGCAGTTGCCGGGTGGGGCAATGGGCCCATTGGCTGAGCTCCTCGTACGAGTCCGGTACCGCCCGGCGTGAACTCCGACGGCTTTCCGATCGGGGCTCGCGGCATTCCGACAGCACCGCCCGGCTCGGTGGCGAATCTACGACCAGTGGGGAAATTCCGTCCGCCAGAGGCTCCGCCGCCGGGCACCCCCGGGGCGCCGCCCATGCCCACGGGGCCGCGGCTCGTGGTGCCACGCTCCTCGCCTACGACAGTGCCCAGGGGTAGGCGCGGTGCGCCGGTTCCGGTGGCCGGGTTGCCCGACCGGGACGGCATGCCACCCACGATCCCATCTCGTGCGCCGATCGGAGGGAGACCGCCGGGCTGGGGCATCGGCATGCCGACTTCAGGGCGCCCTGCCCGACCCGGTCCCGGCCCGCCCTTGTGCGCAGACGGGCTACGGGGCAGGACGACATCCCTCCCCATCGGTCCCGGTGGCATGGTCGGGCCTCCGGGGGGACGGGCAGAATCCGATGAAGGCAGCGGGGTTTCCGGCCTCGCCAAGGCATCGAGCGGCGGGGCGACCGTCACCGAATCGATGTTTGTTCCTGATGGCCGGTGGGTGCCCGCCTCAAGGTCGGGGGAGTGCGTCGCAGCCGGGGCCGGGCTCAAATCGATTCCACGTGGCACGGACGTATCTCCTGCCTCGCGATACCGCGATACACCAGACGCGGCCCCGCTCGGCACGGCAGCACCGGACAGGGCGGCACGGCCTGATTCCGGCCCCCCGCCTGATGCTCCTCCGCCCGAGCCTGATGAGGCGTAAGGTCGCTCTTCCTCGCCGTCGATACCAGTGAGCCCAGGCGGCAACCCAAACGCCGGCTCCTCCAATTTCCCCAGGCTCTCATGCGCCACCTTGTAGTACGAGTCCAGGCCCGTCATCACATCAGCCGCGTCCTGGCGGTTGGCCTGGCGTGACATCTCCTTGACCACATCCGCGTAGCACATCGAATCCGGGGCCGGCATGCTCGACTTGGCCTTGCTGAGACCCTCGCCCGCCTTTTTCATCGCGTCGCCCGCCGACGAGACATAGGCGGCCAGCTTGACGGTCTGCATGACCATCTGCTCGCCCCACTTGTGGAACGCCTTTCCGCCCTGTCCCTCCAGCTTGACCCGGGTGACGTACACCTTGAGGTCCTTGCTGATTTTGTCGAGGTCGTCGAAAGCCTTCTCCAGCGCATCGGCGACCGCGGTCAGCTTCTCCGGCTTGGCGTTCGCCACCATCGCGTAGAGCTGGTCGTGGGTGTAGCCGTCGAACTTGCCCGTGCTCTTGTCGTCGCTCATCTACAACCCCCTAGTACCCGCTGCTCCCGCCGGTGCCCTTTTCGTCCGTGCCCGCCGGAGTGCCCCCCGGGCGGGGCCGGTCGTGCTCGTATTGCCGCGTACGCTTCTGGATCGCCCGCAGCCGCTCCGCCTCTTCCGCGTCGATGCCGTCGTAGCCCCGCTCCGCGATCACCGCCGCGAAACCCATCGCCTCGACCTGGTCGCCGAATACCTTCGACAGCGTCAGGAGCCTTTCGTGGACCTTGTCGTACAAGGTCGCCAGTTCCTTCGCCGAGCCGAAGCCCGTGCCGAACGAAGCCTGGGGGACTTTCTGGTCGCCCATGGATTTCGATGACGCCGCCGATTTCTCCAGCTTCGTCAGTACCTCTTCGATGCGCTTCTGGAAGGTCGCCAGCGTCTCCGGCTCCTTCGCCAGGCGGCTGTCCCCCGACGCCCCCGGCCCACTGTGCCCCTCGTGTTCGTCCACGCCGAGCCTCTCCCCCCATTCTCGTGCCCGCAAGGGGCACCAAAAGTCACTCTAGCCACTCTCGGTGCATGTCCCAACCGCTTACATTCCACGGGTGTTCGATGCCCGTCACCGGCCGCGCAGCGCCCGGCGGCGCCGGTGGTCCCGGCCCACCACCGTCGCTCCCGTGATCACCGCGACCAGCACGCCCGCGCCCCCGAGCGCGTACGTTGCGAGGCGCTCCTTGCGCTCCTGCGGGGACTCGCCGGCGGCAAGGGCGGTCACGTCGGGGGGCCGGACGTTGCGGGTCGCCGGCTTGTCGGGGGTGACGCGGTCGACGGGCCGGCTGTCCTCGGTCAGGGCGCGGACCGGGTCCACCACGCCCCAGCCGATGTAGCGGTCGTGGCCGTTGGTGGCCCGTTCCGCGGTCTGTTCGATCTGGGCGACGACCTGGTGCTGCTTCCAGTCCGGGTGCTTGGCGCGGATGAGGGCCGCGACGCCGGCGACGTAGGGGGCGGAGAAGCTCGTTCCGTTGTCGACGCACTGGCCGCCGAAGGGGACGGTGGAGACCATCTCCACGCCCGGTGCCGCCACGCCGACGAACTCGCCGGGCTGGGAGAACACGGCGCGTTCGTTGTTGCGGTCGGAGGCGCCCACGGCGAGGACGCCCTTGTACGCGGCGGGGTAGGTCTGCTTGACGTTGCCGTCCACGCCGTCGTTGCCCGCGGAGGCGACGACGACGATGTCCTTCGCCAGCGCGTCCTTGACGGCGAGTTCGAGATCGGAGTCGGGGAGCAGGGGTTTCGCCGTGTCCTGGGAGATGTTGATGACGCGTGCCCCGGCGGCGACGGCCAGGTTGATGCCCTGGGCGAGGGTCCGGGACGTGCCGGTGCCCTTCTCGTCGTTCTGTTTGATGGGGATGATGACCGATTCGGGGGCGATGCCGACGAATCCGCTGCCCGGCGCCGGGCGGGCGGCGATGATGCCGGCGACCTTGGTGCCGTGGCCGACGACGTCCAGGGTCGGATCGGGCTTGGCCTTCTCCGGTTCCTTCTCCACCGGCTTGTCCGGGGTCTTCGAAGGGCTCGGGCTTTTCTCCGGGCTCTTCTCCGGCTTCTTGGGCTCGTCCTTCGCTCCGGCCGATGTGCCGGGTGACGGGGTGGGGGACGTGCCGGGCTTCGGTTTCTTCTTCGGGTCCTTCGCCCCGGGGGACGGGCTGGGCGTCGCGGCGGGGGCCTTGGCCGCCGCTCGCACGGCCGTCCCGTCCTTGGCGGCGGTCTCCGTGCCGGTGAGGAGATCGGCCCCGCTCTCGACGTCGACGGCGCCCCTGAGCTGGGGGTTCTTGATGTCGACGCCGGTGTCGATGACGGCGACGCGCACCGGGCGGCCCTTGCTGTCCCGGCCCTTGGTGTCCTGCCAGAGCCGGTCGAGCAGGACCCGCTGGAGCGACCAGGGCGTGCCCTTGATCATCTTGGCGGGGAAGGTGCACTCGCCGCTGCCGTTCAGCGTCACGGGGGCGGGCGCGGCCGCCGCGGGGGCTGCCGAGAGGGCCGCCAGGAGCGTGGCGGCCAGGGTGAGGCGGAGGGGGGACGTGGTGGGTGGCATCGGGCGTCTCACGATCCCTGCGGCTGCTTGGCGCTGTTGGTGTCCAGCCGGGGCCCGGTCGGCAGGAACTGCGACCAGTTGGCGGGGACGGGCAGCGGGTCCACCTTCTGGTAGCCGAGCCGGATGCGCGCCTGGTCGGCCTCGGTGGGCCCGGCGGACCCCGTGCCGCCCTGCGCGTCGGACGAGCCGGCCGCTCCCGGCGAGGGCGGGGCCTTCTCGCCGATCTTCGACTTGCCGGCGCCGCTGTCGTTGTTGGACTGGACCGCGTAGCGCAGACCGGTGTCGGTGACGAGGAAGACCGAGCCGCTGTTGGTCTGCCGGCCGGTGACCTGGCGGTAGAGGATCCCGGAGCCGGGTGTGACGTACGCGCTGGTGGCCCCGTCGGGGATGGCGGCGGGGTACTCGGTGCCGGCCCAGGTGGCCAGTTCGGGGGTGCCGTCGGCCGACAGGCCGCCGAAGACGCTGCACACGGTGTCGTTGACGCTCTTGTCCGGCTTGTCCGGCGACGGGACGAAATTGGCCTGCCGGGGGACGTGCGAGGGCCAGCGGTACTGCCCGTAGAACTCCTCGTCGGCCGGCGTGAAGTCGGCCGCGCTGACCCGCTCCGCCGTGCCCGCCTGGCCGAGGGGGGTCAGCTCCTTGCTGTTGAGGAGGAGCTTGGCGACGAGCGGGGAGACGCGCTGGACCTTGCCCTTGAGCACGACGTAGTCCTGGGTGCCGTTGCCGGTGGGTGCTTTGAGGACCGTGCCGACGCGGTTGGCCTTGGCCGGCAGGGTGGGGACGCCCGCGTCCGCGCCGATCTCGCCGCGGAGCCGGGGGAAGACGATGGGCGCGCCGTCCTGGAAGGTGTCCAGCCAGTCCCTGGTGACGGGTTGCGGGTGGGCGCCGTCGTTGAAGACGGACCGGAGCAGGAGGTTGTGCTCGGCAGCGTCGGCGGTCCGCCAGTCGGCGCCTCCGAGCAGGTACTTGGTGCCCCGCGGGTCGACGAGGTAGCGGGCCTCGTCCGGGCCCTGCACGTACAGGGCCTGGTCGCCGCGCAGGCGCTGCTCCCCGGTGAGCTTCTTCAGCTTCGGGTCGTGCCCGGCGAAGAGGAAGACCGCCTTCTGGGTGCTCCTGCCGTTGGGGCCGGGCTGTTCGCAGACCGCCCACTGCTTCTTGCGGCCGGCCTCCTCGGCGCCCGGCATGCGGTCCGGGGCGTACGGGATGCCGAGGGTCGGGCCGCGCGGGATGTGGCCGTTGTCGAGCTGGGATTCCTTCACCTTGATGACGCTGGACTTGTCGGGGGCGAGGAGCAGCTTGGCGGAGGCGAAGTTGAGGACGGGGTGGAGCTGCTTCTTCCCGTCCGTGACCAGGACGACGTAGCGGGTGGTGGACTGGCTGCCGACGATGACGTGCGCTTCCGCGTCGTCCCACCCCTTGGGCGCGGTCGGCTTGAACATGCCCCAGGCCCCGAACCCCGCGACCAGCACCGCCGCGACGACGATGCCGGGCAGGACGGCGCGCAGCGGGCGCGGCGCCCCTTCCTCGGTGCCGTGGGGCGAGGGTTGTAGGAACGCCGCGACCGTGCGCTTCCTCGCGAAGATGTAGGCGTTGAGCTCATCCCGCCGTGATGCCATGTGTAGCCGCTTCTCCCCTGGTGTCGGCGTCGGTCGACAGGCACTGCCCTCGGTCCGGTTGTCGTACCGGCCCCCTACTATGCCGGTAGGGATCAGTGCACTCGTCAGGGAGGGCGCTGGCCGAGGGATTCGCCCGGACCGCAGAGTTGGCCGGGGACGGCGAGGGGGCTGTGACGGGCATGGGTGCCGCAACGCGCGTACGGGCGCCGGGGGTCACCACCCCCGGTGCGGGCGTGGCCGCGCCGCGGGCTGTGGCACGGGCGGGGCATGTGGGGCCGGTGCGGTTGCAGCAGTTGGTGCTGATCGAGGTGGCGGCGGCCCTGGTGCTCGTCGGCTGGCTCGCCGGTCCGCTGGTGCTGGCGCCGGCCGCCGTGGTGGCCGTGGTCCTGGTGCTGCTCGCGGTGGTCCGGCGGGGTCAGCGGCCGGTAGCGGAGTGGCTGGTCGCGGCGGTCGCGCTGCGCGGCCGGGTGCGCCGGGTGATACCGGCCCCGCCGGGCACGGACCCGGGGATCGCGCCGGTCGTGGAGTGCGAACCAGCCTTGCGGACCGCTTCCTTCACCGACCGTGAGCGCCGCGAGGTCGGCCTCGTCGGCGACGGTACGTTCCTGACGGCGGTGCTGCGGATCGAGACGGTCGACGCCCCGCTGCGGCCGCTGCGGGTGGAGAGGCCGCTGCCGCTCACGCTGCTGCGGGACGCGATGGATGTCGACGGCATCCGGCTGGAGTCCGTGCAGGTGGTGCAGAGCGCGCTGCCGGCGCCCGCACCGCACCTGCCGCCCGAGGCACTGGCCGCCCGGAACTACGGGCCGTTGCAGGCGCTGTCCGGGGCGCCGGCCGTGCGGCTGACGTGGGTGGCGCTGAAGTTCGACCCGGAGTTGTGCCCGGAGGCCGTCCAGGCGCGCGGCGGGGGCGTGGAGGGTGCCCGGCGCTGTGTGCTGCGGGCGGCGGACCAGCTGGTCAGCAGGTTGCGGGGGGCCGGGTTCCGGGCCGTGCTGCTGTCCGAGGAAGGGCTGACGGCCGCCCTCTCGACGGCCGCGCACGTCAACCCCGTGGCGTCGGCGCAGGCGGGCCGTGCGGGCGCGCCCGCACGGCGCACCCTGGAGAGCTCCCGGGCCTGGCGCTGCGACGACCGGTGGCACACCACGTACGCGGTGGGGCGCTGGCCCCAGTTGGGGCCGGGGGCCACTCCCCTGCCGCAGCTGGCCGCCCTGCTCACCTCGCTGCCCGCGCTCGCGACGACGCTGAGCCTGACGCTCGGGCGGGGCGGGGTGCGCGGCGGGCGGCACGCGCCGACACTGTCGGCGCACATCCGGATCACCGGGCGCAGCGCGGACGAACTGGGCGCGACGGGGCGGGAGCTGGAGCGCACCGCGCGCGCCGTGAAGGCGGGCCTGGTGCGGCTCGACCACGAGCAGGTGCCGGGCGTCCTCGCGACCCTGCCCCTGGGAGGGACACGCTGATGACCACGGCTTCACCGCCGCCTGCGCCCGTACCGGCGTCCGGGCGGCCGCGCTTCGGCCTGGGGCTGCTCGGGCCGCGGCGCGGGCGGCACGAGCTGTCGCACGAGCAGTTCGAGGCGCTGGCCCTGCCCATAGGTGACGACGGCGTGGTCATCGGGGCCGACAGCCGGGACGCGCCCGCTGTCCTCGGGCTGGGCCGTCCCACCCCGTTCGACGCCGTGCTGGTCGGCGGCGCGTGGACGGCGCAGGTCATCGCGCTGCGCACGGTCGGCACGGGTGCCCGGGTCGCCGTCGAGACCGGCCGCAAGCAGCTGTGGACCCCGCTCGCGCAGGCCGCCAACAGCGGGCAGCAGTGCGTCACCCTGCACGACGTCGGGCGGGTGCCGCCGCAGGGGCCGTCGGTGCACAGCCCGGTGCTCGTCATCCGGGACTGCGGCGCACGGCCGCCCCGCGGCCGGGTCGTCGCCGCACCCTGGCAGCCCGTGCTGACGCTGCTCCCCTATATGAGCCCCGAGGCGCCCCGGCTGATGGGGGGCGCGGACCTCGTCGGCGTTCAGCGGGTCTCGCCGGAGGAGGCCCGGCACGTCGGGCGGCTGCTGGGGCTGCCGGCCGACGACGTCGAGGCGTTGCCCACCCTCCCGGACGGGGTCACCCTCTGGTCCGCGCACCGGTCGCGGTCCTACGTCGACACCCGGCCGACCGAGCCGGAGACGGGCCTGCTGGGCGCCGCGCGCCGCGTGGACTGACCACGGGGTGTCCCTCGGACGCCTCCCGGGTCAGTCCTCACCGTAGGCCAGCAGCAGTTTGTTGTTGTCGCTCCGGTCGCTGCCGTTCAGGTACGTGGAGGCGATGAAGAAGCGGCCGTTCTCGTAGAGGTACCGGGCGCCGAAGAACATGGTCTCGGCGCTCCTGGTCGCGTGCGGGATCCGGAGCACGACCTCGGGGTCACCACCGCCGGAGCCGATGCCGACGACCGCGCCGGGCTTGTCGAACGTCGGCTTCCGGTAGGCGATGACCTTGTCGCCGTCCATCCGGAGCGGCACGAGCACCCGGCCCGCGCTCTTGGACGTCCACGTGCGCTTGCCGGTGTCGAGGTCGAAGGCGTGGACCTCGTTGCTCTGGAAGGACCCCGGCTTGTAGCCGGTCGCCAGGTAGAGCGTGCTGTCCGAGGCGACCGCGCCCTGGCAGCCGCCGACACCGCGGCCGGTGAGCAGGAGGCCGCCGCAGGGGCGCGCGTCGTCCTGCTTGCCGAGGTCGATGGCGGAGCGTTCCTTGCCGTCCTTGAGCGCGACGAGGACGGCGGTCTTGTCGTCCTCCGAGGCGAGGGAGACGACGGCGGGGTCGGTGGAGTAGATCTTCTTGGTCTCCAGGCCCTCGCGGCCCTCCCACGTCCAGGCGGCCTTGCCGGTGGAGGTGTCGATCCGTTCGACGTGCGAGGTTCTGTCGCTGACGCACCGCCATGAGCGCAGCAGCGCCCTGCCGCCGGCGAATCCGTCGACGGAGCAGCCGGATGCGAGCTCGGGGGCGGTGAGGGGCGCGCCGTCCCCGACCTTGATCATGGTGGAGCCGCCGAGCCAGGAGGCACCGACCACGTCACCGCTGAGTGCCATGTCCAGGCCGAAGTAGCTGCCCGAGAATCTGCCGGACTTCGGGATCGGCCGTTCCCAGACCTTTTTGCCCGCCGTGAGGTCGAGCATCGCGAAGCGGGAGCACTCGCCGTCCCGGCCGCCCTCGAACGCCACCACGACCTTGCCGTCGTCCGTGGCGTTCGGCGGGGCGGCGCAGACCCGCTTCGGGAGGGAAACGGACCACTTCTCCTTGCCGTCGGCGGTCGAGTAGGCGACGACCTTGCTCTGCACGGCCTTGACGACGCGGTCGCCCACCACCCAGGCCCCGGGGATCTCGATGCCGGAGCGGGACACCTCGGGGGCGCGCTCGTTGACGAGGACCTTCGCCTCGCCCGCCCGGCGCGCGTTGTTGGGGTCGTCGGCGTCGCCGCCGGGCCGCGGGCCCACGGTCGGCCCGCCGGCTGCGTCCCGGTCGCGCGCCCCGTCCTCGTGGGTGGTGCCGCCGTGCGCCGTGGCCTCGCCGGGTCCCTTGTCGTCGCTGGTGACGGCCCATATGCCACCGCCGGCGGCGAGGAGGAACGCGAGGACCGAGCCGATGACGACGGCCGTCCGCTTCCGGTCCGGGCGCCGGTCGGGGACGGGCGGCGGGAAGGCCGGTGCGCCGAAGGGCAGGCCGGGGGCCGTCGGGTAGGTGCCGTAAGAGTTCGGCGCGTACGGGCCCGGGAGCGGCGAGGCGGGTGGGGCGGCAGGGGGCTGCGGTGGTGCGGCGGCCTGCCGCTGTGGTGTGCCGGATCCGTCCCTTGAGGGCGGGTTCGGCGGCATCGGCGGGTGCGGCTGGGCCATCAGCGCGTTCCTTGCGTGTGCGGGCCCCGGCGGGCCTGGTGGGGTGCGGGACCGCTCGTCCGGCCGGCCCGTGCGATCGGACGGGATATGCCGAGCATTCCGTCGGAAAGGAGCGAATCGGGCGTGGATGCCGCGCTGTTGTGACACCCGAGCGGGGAATCTTTGTATCACCCGGCTCGGGGGGCCTCTGTCGCCGACGGCACCGGGCCGGGGGCGGAGTTGTGGTGAGAGGCATGGTCCCAGGTGACGGGCGGGGCGGCCGGTGGGGTGGGGGCGGGCCTGCCGCGGCGATGCGTATGACGATTAGTCTTGGTGGGCGTACGCACGGGAGGACCCGTACCGGGCCTCTCCCGTCGCACATGGGGGAACCCCGACGGTCGGACGACGGGAACGGTCGGGCCCGACAGGCGATTCAGGGCACTGGACCACATCAGCAGGAGGCAAAGTGAGCAGCGATCGGGACGAGATCCGCGCGGGCGGGAGCACAGCCGGCGAGGACCGGTCCGACGCGGGCCACGAGAACGAGCCGGATCACTCGGGCGAGTTCACGATCGACTACACCCCGCCTGCCTGGTACACGCAGAACGCGGCGGCGTCCGCGGCCGGTTCCGGCGGCGGTGCCGACGGCGCCGCCGAGGGCGGGACGGGCGCGGTGACACCGCCCCCGCCGTCGGGTGAGCCGCTGCCGGTTCCCGGCCCGGGGCCCGCGTGGACGCCGCCGGTTCCGGAGGCGGCTCCGGTCCCGGGCCCGGCTCCGGAGGCGGCTCCGGCTCCGGCTCCCGAGGTGACGCCGGCTCCGGAGCCGGCGGTCGCGTCGGCGTCGGCCGAGCCGGGCGAGGAGCCCGCCGGTGACGAGGCCCGCGGTGAGGCTCCGGCGAGTTCGGACGCCGGGGTCGGTGCCGATGCCGGAACCGGCACCGGTGCCGGTGGAGCGGACGTCCGCGACAACGGCACGATGCGGTTCTCGGCCGCCGCGCTCCAGGACGAGGTCGCGGCGCGTGCTGCCGACGGAGCGGCGGACGGACCGGCCGCGCCGGCGGCGCAGTGGAACCCGCCGCCCGCCCCGGTCGCGCTGCCGCCGCTGCCCCCGGACTTCCAGCCCGCGGCGCCCGCGCCGCAGGGCCTCCCGCCCGTGCCCGGCCCGTTCGCCTCCGCCGCCGGTCACGACGGCCCCGGCGCGCAGCCGGCGCCCGCGGCCCCGCCGGCCGCCGGCCCCGCGGAGGGCACCGCTCCCGCACCGCGGGACGACCACGCCCACCCGGACTCTCCCGAGCCCGCCCCGGCCGCCGAGGCCCCGGCCCCCGGCCCGGCTCCGAGCCCGCGGAGCGACCGAGCCCACCCGCTCCCGGAGGCGCCGGCCACGCCCGCCTCCGAGGCCGAGCCGACAGCGCCCCCACAGGTCGCCGCCCTCCCGCACGGCCACGACGGCACCCACCCGGACGCCCCGACGCCCCCGGCCGAGCCCACCGCACCGGCACCGGCCCCCAGCGCGCAGGGCGGCTACGGCTACCCGCGCCCGGAGGCCCCGCCCACGCCCGTCACCCACGCCGCACCCCCGCAGGCCCCGGCCCCGGCGTCAGCCCCGCAAGGCGGCTACGGCTACCCCGGCCCTGACACCGCCTCAGCCCCGGGCCCGGCCCCGGCCCCGGCCCCTGCCCCGGCCCCGCAGAGCGGCTACGGCTACCCCGGCCCCGACACCACCGCCGCCTCCCAGCCCGCACCTGCCCCGCTCCCGGCCCCGACGGCCCCGGCACCGGCCCCCGCCCCCCAGGGCGGCTACGGCTACCCCCGCCCCGACGCCGCCCCCCAAGCCCCCCACACCCCGCAGGCAGCGCCCCCCGCGTCCCCGTACGCGCCCGGTCCGCAGCAGGGCCCCGGCCAGCCCGGCCCGCAGGCGCCCCTCGGCCACCCGGGGCAGGCCGCTTCCGGCGCTCCGGCCGCGGCGCACCAGTCCGCCGCGCCGTCCCCGGCGCTCGGCGGCACCGCCGGCGGGCCCGCCGCTCAGCCGGCCCCCGGCCCGGTCCCCGTTCCGCCGCCGCTCGACGGCGTCGGGCCGCAGGCCCACCCGCAGCAGGCCCACCCGCAGCAGGGCTACGGCGGCCCGGCCGGAGCCCTGCCCCCGGCAGCCACCCCGGCGGCCCAGGCGGCACCCACCCCGCACTCCCCGTACGCCCCGCACGCCGGGGCCGGCGCCCTGCCGCCCCTCGCCGACGCGCCGTCACCGGCAGAACCGCAACAGCCCGTTCAGCCCGGCCCGCCCGTCCAGCCAGTTCAGCCCGGCCCGCCCTCCGACCCCCGCGCCGGCGGCTGGCCCACCGTGTCGCCGGAGCAGCGGCAGCGCTCGGTGCACGGCGCGCCGCTGGGGTTCACGGCGTCCATGGAGCTGTCCTCGGAGCGGCTGCTGCGGAACAAGCCCAAGCCGAAGAAGCAGCCCGTCAACAGCCGGTTCAAGTTCGGTGGCAAGAAGGAGGAGGCGGAGCGGCAGCGCAAGCTGGAGCTGATCCGCACGCCCGTGCTCTCCTGCTACCGCATCGCGGTCATCAGCCTCAAGGGCGGTGTCGGCAAGACGACCACGACGACCGCCCTCGGCGCGACGCTGGCGAGCGAGCGGCAGGACAAGATCCTGGCGATCGACGCCAACCCCGACGCGGGCACGCTGGGCCGCCGGGTGCGCCGCGAGACGGGGGCGACGATCCGTGACCTGGTGTCGGCGATCCCGAGCCTGCACAGCTACATGGACATCCGCCGCTACACCTCGCAGGCGCCCTCCGGGCTGGAGATCATCGCCAATGACGTGGACCCGGCGGTCTCCACGACGTTCAACGACGAGGACTACCGGCGGGCGATAGACCTGCTGGGCCGGCAGTATCCGATCATCCTGACGGACTCGGGCACCGGCCTGCTGTACAGCGCGATGCGCGGGGTTCTCGACCTCGCCGACCAGCTGATCGTGGTCTCCACGCCGTCCGTCGACGGCGCGAGCAGCGCCAGCACCACCCTCGACTGGCTGCACGCGCACGGCTACGCCGATCTCGTCGCGCGCAGCGTCACCGTCATCTCGGGCGTCCGCGAGACCGGAAAGATGATCAAGGTCGAGGACATCGTGTCGCACTTCGAGACGCGGTGCCGGGGGGTCGTCGTCGTGCCCTTCGACGAGCACCTGGCGGCCGGTGCCGAGGTCGACCTGGAGATGATGCGGCCGAAGACGCGGGAGGCGTACTTCGGGCTGTCCGCCCTGGTCGCGGAGGACTTCGCCCGGGCCCAGCAGCAGCACGGCCTGTGGACGGGCGAGAACCCGCCCGCGCACCAGGCGCCGCCGACCCCGGCCCCCGGCCCGTACGCGGCCGAGCAGGGCCACCCCGGCGGGCAGGCTCCGGCCCCGGGCCCGTACTACGCGTACGACCCGTACACCGGCCAGCCGCAGGCACAGCCCCAACCGCAGCCGCAGCAGCCCCAGCCGCCGCAGGGCGGCTGGCCGCAGCCCGGCGGCTACGGCTACCCCCAGCAGCCGCAGCCGTATCCCCCGCACCAGCAGTAGTCGGCACGACACGAGGGCCCCGGGCAGCAGTAGCGCCCGGGGCCCTCGTGTCGTCTTCAGCCGGCCTCAGCCCGCGGCGGAGGTCTCCCTGTGCGCCGCGACCAGGTCGCGCGACTTCTTCACGTCGCCCGCCATGCACAGCAGCAGCGCCTCGATGGAGTCGAACTTCTCCATGCCGCGCAGGTAGGCGAGGAAGTCGACGGCCACGTGGAGCCCGTACAGATCGAGGTCGGTCCGGTCGATTGCGTACGCCTCCACCGTCCGCTCGGTCGCGTCGAACTGCACGTTCGTGCCGACCGAGATCGCCGCGGGCATGGCCTCGTCACCGACGGTCAGCCAGCCCGCGTACACCCCGTCGGCCGGGATGGCGGTGTGCGGCAGGGTCTCGACGTTGGCCGTCGGGTACCCCAGCTCGCGGCCGCGCTGCGCGCCGTGGACGACGACGCCCTCGACGCGGTGCGGGCGGCCCAGGATCTCCATCGCGCCGGCGACATCGCCCTCGGCGACCAGGCGCCGGGTCAGCGTGGAGGAGAACGGCAGCCCGCCGCCCGCCTCGCCGGTCACATAGAGGTCGATGACCTCGACGTCGTAGTCGTAGGTGGTGCCGAGCTCCTTGAGGAGGTCGACATCGCCCGCCGCCCGGTGACCGAAGCGGAAGTTGGGGCCCTCCACGACCAGCCTGGCATGCAGTTTGTCGACCAGGACCTTCACCACGAAGTCGGCGGGCGAGAGCTTGGAGAACTCCGCCGTGAACGGCAGGATCAGCACCGCGTCCACGCCCAGCTCGGCCATCAGCTCCGCACGCCGGTGGTGCGGCGCCAGCAGCGGCGGGTGGCTGCCCGGCCGCACGACCTCGCTCGGGTGCGGGTCGAAGGTCACCACGACCGAGGGCACGCCCAGCTCCCGCGCCCGCTCCACCGCGCGCCCGATGATCAGCTGGTGCCCCCGGTGCACCCCGTCGTACGAGCCGATGGTGACGACGCTGCGCCCCCAGTCCTGGGGGATGTCCTCCAAGCCACGCCAGCGCTGCACTGTGCCCGCTCCTCGCCCGAACCCGAACTTTTGTCTGTCGATTACGCAGGACTAAGAGTGCCATGCCGGTTCTCGACGCCCCGCATCGGCCGGTCCACCGACTGTCAGGTCCCCGTCCGTTCCGTCCTTCCCGTCCTGCCCGCCCCTCCCGTCCTCGCCCTCCTGTCCCTCCTCGCCGCCGGCCGTCAGCCGGATCCGCGCCCGGGAGCCGACCACGACCGCCCACTGCGCCGGCGCCGACCTCAGCCAGCCGCGCACCTGCGCCCCGAACACCGGCACCTCCCGGGCGAGGTGCGTCAGCCGCCGGTCGAAGAGCGCCGCCCCGTCGGGGGTGCGGGCCATCAGCAGGCCCGTGCGGTGGACGAGGTCGCGGGTGCGGGCCTCGGTGCGCTCCTCGGCGCCCTGGGCCACGGCGCGCAGCAGGGCGTCCAGGACGGTGAGGTCGCGCTCGTACGGCCCGTACTGCTCCCGTTCCAGCAGCACCTCCAGCAACTCCTGGCGCAGGGGGCGGGACGCGGCGGTGCCGGGGTGGGCGAGGACGGGGGCGAGGGCGCGCCGGACCTGGGCGGAGCGGCTGCTCAGCAGGTGCACGACGAGCGGGAAGAGGACGGACCGCGCCGCCGGCCCCGCCTCCAGCCGACGGTCCACGAAGGCGGCGGCGCAGCCGGCGCCCTCCGGGTGGTGCTCGACGTGCTCCTGGACGAGCGCGGCGGCCCGGCGGGCGAGGGTGGGGGCGGTGACGCCGGCGAGGGCGCGCATCACCTCGCCCGGCCCGTCCCCCGGCTCGAACAGCCGCGCCCGGAAGACGGCGAACACGGGCTCGGGGTGGGTGCCCAGGGCGGCGGCGAGGGCTTCGGCCGGCAAGTGGGGGTCGCCCGCGGCGAAGAGGACGACGGCCCGTGGCAAGTACTTGGCGCGGGTCCCCCGGTCGCGGACGAGCAGGGAGAGCGCGGTGCCGTGCAGGGCGCCCTCGGCGGGGCGGGCGAGCAGGGCGAGGGCGGAGTAGCGCAACAGCTCGCGGTCGGCGTCGGTGGTCACGTAGGGCGCGGTCTTCAGGGCGTAGGCGGCGGCCGCCACGTGCCGCTCGATGCGGTCGTCGTGGGCCCAGCGGTCCACGGCCCGGCAGATCGCGGAGGGCTCGTCCTCGGCGAGGGCGACCAGCAGTTCGTCGGCGCGGGGGTGGCCGGCCTCCACGAGGGCCTCGGCGAGGTCGTCGACCGCGCGGCGGCGGTGGGTGTGCAGGAGGACCTGCGCGGCGGTGGAGACCGTCGGCCGGACGCTGTCCCCGTACGGCTCGGCCTGCAAGGGGCGGTCGTCGGAGAACCAGCGGCACAGGAGGGGCTGCGCGGCGCACGGGTCCTCGGCGAGCACGGTGGCCACGGCGGGCAGGAAGCGGTCCTTCTGCGCCGGCGGCCCCGCGGGCGCGTCTGGTGCCGGCGTCTGGGCGGCGCCCGGCGGCGGGCCGTCCGCGGGGACCAGGAGGCGCAGCAGGTCGAGGCGGTCGGCGAGGCCCAGCGGCAGCCGGAGCCAGAACCAGGGCCCGAACTCTGCGAGGCCCCCCAGGGCGCGGCGCGCCTCGCCGTCGAAGCCGCCGACGTCGAGGGAGCGCGCGGTGAGGCGCTCGGCGAGCAGCCGCAGGGGGCCCAGGTAGGGGGTGGCGTCCGGGACGCGGAGCAGTGTCTCGCCGAGCAGGTGGGCGGCCCACCAGTCGGGGTCGGGGAGGGCGGCCGCCCGGCCGGCGGCCTCCTCGCCGTCCTCGGGTTCGGCGGTGGACCTGCCCGCCATGGAGAGGGCCTCGACCGCGTAGACCAGGCCGCTGAGGCGGTAGGCCAGCTCGCTCGGGCCGGAGCGGCGGCCGAGGAGGAGCAGGGCCTGGAGGACGGGGCCGATGCGGTGGCGGGGCACGGGCAGCGGCTGCCTGGGCTGCTCCTGATCGCCGCTGCCCTCGTCCTTGCGGCCGCCGCGGGTGCGGCGGCGGGCGGACGCCGTGCGCGGGGGGCGCCTCGAACCCGGGGGCGGTGGGACGTGGCCCTCCGGCGCGGGGCCCGCGCCCGGCCGGGACGGCAGGCGGGCCTCGGTCTCGGCGGGCGGCCCTTCGGGCTCGTACCAGCGGTGGACCAGGGCGTGCAGGGCCGCGTCGAGGTCGAGGTGGGCCCCCTGCAGCCAGTCGGCGAACTCCTCGTGCGCGAAGCGGTAGCCGGTGCCGGCCGGGACGAGCAGCCCTTCGGTGAGGACGGCGGACGCCCAGCCGTTGCGCCAGGGGAAGAGCTCCTCGAACGCCTCGCGGTCCAGTTCCCCCTGCCCCGGCCCGAGGCACCGGCGGGCGGCCTCGTGGACCTGCCCGGCGACCCGGGCCGCGAGCCGCCGCACGGTGGTGCCGCGCAGCGGTGGCCTGCGGTCGGCGGAGAGCCGCACGGCGATGCGCAGGCAGATCAGGTCGAGGTGGGCGGAGAAGATGCCCCAGCGGTCGGGGGGCCGGGCGCCGTCCCCGTCCGGGCCGGCCTCCTCCCCCGGGTCCGTGTCCCCCGGGTTCGTGGCGTCCGGGAGCGCGGCCCGGACTTCGGAGTAGAGGCGCAGGGCGAGGGGGTGGGCCGCGTCCCCCGGGTCGATCGCCTCCGCGGGCACGCCGTACGCGGTGCGGGCCTCGGCGGCCTGGCGGGGGCTGAGGTCGGCGAGGTGGACGCAGGGCGGCAGGCCGCGGGGCGCCGCCACGGCCGGGGAGCTGTGGAGGAGGCGGCGGGGGAAGAGCGCGCCGGCCGTCTCCCAGTGCTCCGGGCGGCAGGCGATGACGAGCCGGGCGGAGGTCTCCTCCAGCCACTCCGCCGTCGCGGCCGTCCAGGCGGGCAGCGCGTGGGCGAGGACGGGCGGGATCTCCTCGGGGCCGTCGAGGACGACGAGGAGGGGGCGATGCACCCGGCTCGCGAGCGCGGCGACGGCCTCGGGCGTGGCCTCGGCCGGGTCCCCGATGGTGCCCTCGGGACCCGCGGAGGCGGTGACGATCCGCCCGGCGGCCTCCAGGGCACGGGCCACGGCGTCCCGGACGCTCTCGTCGCCCTCCTGGAGGTCGGCGCCCCGCAGCCAGACCGTGGGCGCGGGCTCCTCGCCCCGGGCGCGGCGGGCGGCGAGCGCGGCGAGCTCGGTGGTGCGACCGGTGCCGGGCCCGCCGACGAGCCCGAACACCAGGCGCCGGGCCGGCGGGGACTCCTCCGCCAGGGGCTGCTCCTGCGGCCGCGGCGGCCCCTCGCCTCCCGGGCTCCGCTCGTCGGCGGTGAGGCCCCGGCTGTCGGCGGCGTCCGGGGCGTCGGTGCCCGCCTCGCCCGGCCGGCCGCCGGGGTCGAGGAAGCGGGCGAACTCCCTGGTGATCTCCGGGCGCTCCACCGGTTCGCGCCAGACCCGCGAGGTGGTGACCGGGCCCAGTGACGTCCCGGTGAGATCGAGGGCGCCGGCGAGATTGAGGTCGGGGCCGTAGGCCGCGACGGTGGCCGCGTTGCGCTCCAGGAGGGCGGCCAGCGGGCCGTCCGGGGAGGCGGTGGCGGCGGCCCGGAGGGGGATCGCGAAGCCGCCGGACCGGCGCTCCGCGTGAAGTGCGGTACCGAGGACGGCGACGACCGTTCCGGTACGGGCGTCGAGCACCGGCCCGCCGGTGGCCTCCTCGCCGAGCCGCAGCCCGTCGCGCTCGCCGAGGGAGAGCTCCACCGCGGCGTCCAGCAGATGGAAGCGGTCGGTGGCGGTGTACGTCACCAGGGCGTCGCCGATGACCTGGGCGCTCTGCCAGCGGCCCGCCCGCAGCCGCACCTCGGCGCCCTCCTCGATGCAGTCGGCCGCAGCGACCGGCAGGGGCGCCACACCGAGCCCCTCCGTCCGCACCAGGGCCAGGTCGCAGCCGGGCAGCGCGGTGACCGCCTCGGCACCGACCAGGCAGGTGCGGTCACCGGCCGCGAGGAGGACGAGCCGGGCCAGGCCGTCGACCGCCTCATGGCTGGTGATCATGGTGCCGCGGTCGTCCGCCAGGAAGCCCGTGCCTCGGGGCCGCCCGGCGAGATCTCTGATGCGCACCAAGGTCTCGTCCGCATCGGTCCGCCGCCCGTTCATCCGCCGAACCTCCCCGCCGTGCAGTTACCCCGACGGTAGGCAGAGGATGATCGGCAGGACAGATCACACCCGGAACGCGCCCCCAAACACCCCCTCTCTTCACTCCGAGCGCCTGCCCAATGGGGTGAATGGGCCGCACGAAGTGGATAGATCAGGGGAGGGAGGGGGATCGTGGCTGGCGCGTCGGCATCGACCGGCGCGACTGGGACGAGCAGCGCGTCCCCGCCGCCGACCTGC